>CAMCTH010000560.1 GCA_945877965.1 Planctomicrobium piriforme
CTCCGCAACGAAAACGACGAAACCGGAATCAACACGCCGCGAACCGACCCGCCGTTACTTTTTGACGGTCTTGAAACGCGACATCAGGCCTTCGGCGACGGCGCCGACGTCGAAGATGTAGCGAGCCAGTTGGTTCTTGAAGTAGGCGAAGAAGCCGATCGCCGGGATGGCCATAACCAGACCGACGAGCGTCGTGATCAAAGCCATCGAAATACCTTCGGCCAGCGAGGCGGGCGACGGCGGCGTGGTGCTCTTCGCAATAACTTGGAAGGACGCGACCATCCCGTCGACCGTGCCGAGCAAACCGACCATCGGAGCGATTGAACCGATCAGCGCGACGTAGCTCAGACGATGTTCGAGCTTCATCGCTTCGTCTTCGCCGACTTCGTTCATGGCGCCTTCCGAAGCATCGTAGCCTTGTTGCAGCTTCGACATACCGGCGGCCAGCAACGCGCCGAGCATCGACTCGTCGGCCTTGGCCATGTCGTACGCGCCTTGGTAGTTCTTCTCGTTCAGCGCGGCTTCGAAGTTTTGGATCAACGCGTCGGGGATAACCGCCGAGCGACGGAGCGCCAAGAAGTTCAGAATCAGCAACGCGACGAACCAGAACGACAAGCCACCGAACGCGATGACGTAACGCAGACCGAGCGACTTGTAGTAGAACTCGAGCAAGCTTTCTTCTTCGGGCACCGTCGCCGCGGCCGGCTTCGGAGCGGCGCCGGCGTCGGCGGCCGGAGCGGCGGGGGGCGGTTCCGCGGCGGGAGCAGCCGGAGCGGCCGCGCCTGCAGCGGCATCCGGATCAACCGGGGCTTGCGCCGAGGCGACGCCCGGAACGACCAACGCGACGGCCAGGATGCACGCAGCACATCCCAACGCACGAACCAACCAATTTTGTACGCCCTGACGCATGACGACGGTCTCCCTCGTTAAAGCTCTGATCCGCAAGATGGTGATGAATATCGAAGTTCGAAGGCCGTCGACGTGCGATACGATCGCCGGCTGAACTGTTCAGAAGAGTGCACTCGAGTCGAGAGAAACCGGCGATTCTTTTTACGCGTCCGACGACCGTGAAACGTCTGGCCCGGTCCGTCTCGTGACTCGAAGTTTTTTCAGTCTAATTCGCTTATCTACCGCTGTAAACAATCGGTTTCGCTAATCCGTCGGGCTGGGCTAACCTGCGCCGCGCAGGACCTGCCGGCCGCGGTCTGCATTAACGTCTCTTAGCGAGCCACGGGCTTCCCGGGTACAACCGGTTCAATCGATTCGTCGCGTCCTGGCCGCGCTCGTTCTTGCCGGTGTCGGTCCACAGGCCGGCCAAGTTCCACAGCGCTTCGGCATGGGCCGCGGGGACGCTGTTGTAGAGCATGTCGACGTGCAGGAACGCCAGCAGGGCCGACTTTTGGCTGTTCGGCTTCTGGTTGTAGCAGTTCCCCAGCGTGTTGTAGGCCAAGGCCATCAGGGCCGTGTCTTCCGGGCTGATGTTGGCGATGATGTTGGTTTCGAGTTCCTTAATGGCTTCTTCATAGCCGCCCGTGTTGGCTTGGCACTGGGTCTTCCCCAAGATGGCGGCAAAGCGCTGGCTTTCGGCCGAGGTCCCCTTCTGCGTGCTCGCGTTGTAGGGGAGGGCGAGCACCTTGTCGTATTCGACCATCGCCTCGGGATACTTCTTTTGGGAGAACAGGGCCCGACCACGAGCGGTGCCGGCGCGCATCTTGTACTCTTCGATCGGCGAAGCGTCGAGCACGGCATAGGCCTTGAGCGCGGCTTCGATGTTGTTGTCGGCGACGAGCAACTCGCCGAGCATTTCTTGGGCGGGGAGGAAGTGATAGCTCGTCGGGAAGCTGACGGTGAACTGATACATCAGGCCGCCGGCGTCCTTCACGCTGCCGATTCCCATCAGGGCCGAGCGGGCCTGGGCATAGGCGCGATAGAAAGCGATATCGGCTTTGATCTCGGGCTTCGTCACCGAGGCGACGTTGATCTTGTCGAGCTGCGCGACCGCGTCTTTGTCTTTGCCGGCCTTGAGCGTGCTGCGAGCGTTCTTCAGTTCCAGCGGCTCGCCGTCGTACTCAATGGCGTCGATCTCCGTAACCGGCACTTTCTCCGTCTTGCCGCCGGTGACGTCGACGACCGCTTCCGTCGCATTGACGGACTTGAGCGTGCCTGAGACGCGTTGGTTGTTGGTCTTGCGAACAGAATCGAGGGCCGCGGCTTGCTGAATGCCGATCAGGGCGAGCATCAGGCCGACGCCGAGTACCGAAATCTTCATAGGTCAAATTCCTCTGGCTGCTGCGAAACAGTGCGAATGTATGGGAAGCGAACGGCCGCCGGATCGACGGGCCGCGAACAAATCAAACGGTTACGTTTTCAAAGCCGACTCGGCCTTCTTCTTGATCTCGTCGTACTTGGCCTTCCATTCCGGACCGCCGAGATCGGGCACGTACTGCTCGGTGATCGTGATGTAGTAGAGCGTCGCCTTGAGCAACTGATCGCGCTCGGCCTTGCCGGTTTGCGCCATCGCTTGCTGGTACGCACACGTCGCCATCGTGTAGCGAGCTTGGTGATAGAGCTTGATGAAGTCCTTGTGCGACGGATCGTTCGCGTCGGCAAACGGCGGGCTGGAGCGGAGCGTGTCGGAAATCTTGCGCCAGCCCCAAATGATGTTCTCGCCCTTGGCATCGGGGCGGGAACCGTTGATGGCCGTAGCGTAGATATGCGGTTCCTTCTTCGTGGCGGCCCGCTCCATCAACGTCTCGCAGGCTTCGACTTGCGCCGAGATCAGCGCCCGCTTTTCGGTGAGCACTTCTTGCAAGGCATTGATCGCTTCGACGTACTTTTCCGAACGTCGCATCGAACGGGCCTTGCGGAGCATGACCGTCAGTTGAGCGTCGGTGCCGGCCTGAGTGAGCGGCGCGAGCTTGTCGTCCAGGGCGGTCGCCTTATCGAAGTACGCCGCGGCGGCAGTCTTGTCGGCGGCCGTCACGTTCGCTTGCGAGACCAGATCGGCTCCGAGCGAGTAATAGTTCTCCGAAACCCAGTTGAGGTTCTGGAACTTGGCCTCGCCGACGAAGGCGTCGCCTGCGCCGACGATTTGATCCAAGAAGAACGAGAAGCCTTGGGCGGCGCTCTTCAACGCTTCGACGTTCTTCGTCTCGCGATTGATCTTGATGCCCGCCTCGAGCTTGAGCGCCAAGTTCAGATAGGTGTTGGCGATTTGAGCCTTGTTCTCGTCGCCCCCTTCGAGGGCGCTCAACTCCGGAATCAGCTTCTGGGCTTCTTCGACCTTGCCGTTGAGCACGTAGGCTTGCAGCGCGAGTTTGTAGGTCTCGATCGGAATCGGCGCGGCCGAGGCGGCGGGGTTCTTGTCTTTGTTGCGGACCAACGTCAGCAGGCCCATTGCCGGATCGTCGATGCACTCCAACGCCTTGGCGTTCTGACCGAGCGCGATCCGCGATTCGCAGAGGAACCGCAGCGTGTCGGCTTGTTGCATCGTCAGCTTCGAAACATCGTCGAGCAGCGGCTTCTGGCGTTCGATCGCCTTGTCGAGCAGGGCGTTCGCTTGCGCGCCGAGGGCTTGCATCTCGGCGGCAGGGAGCTTGTTCGGCGCGCCGTCGTCGAGTCCCAGTTGTTCGCTGTACATCATCCACAGCGTTTGGCCGGCCTTCATCTCGGCATCGGCGCGAACGGTCGAGGCCTCGGTGATGTTCTCGAGCGCCGCGAGCATGTCGGGAATCCGCTTCTCGTTCATCGCGATGGCGAGCAGGATGTTCCACGCGTCGTCGGCTTCTTTTTGTCCCTTCCAACGCTTGGCGATCTCGGCGGCCACTTCGCGCATCTTGGCTTGTTCGAAGTCCTTGGCCGGGCCGGGGGGAGCGTTCTGATACTCCGTGACGTACGACGCGAGCGCGATCTGCGCCCCTTGGCGAGCGCCGCCGCTGTTCGGGTAGTACCGCAACAAGAACTGCCCGATGACCGCGGCGTCGTACGTGCGGTTCTCGGTGTAGGCCAAG
>CAMCTH010000561.1 GCA_945877965.1 Planctomicrobium piriforme
CGAAGTACGGCGTCACGAAGATTTACCAAGTCGACGACCTGGGGAGCGACTTGAGTTCGTCGCAAGGTGTGCTCGAACAGAGCATCGCTCCCGAAAGTTGGCGAAAGAACGGCGGGCCGACCGGCGTGATCGTACCGCATGCCGAGACCAAGTCGCTGGTCATCGTGCAGACGTCGCGCAATCACCGGCAAGTTCGCAAACTGCTCGATGCCCTGCGGACCGCGAAGGGAAAAGGGGCGTAGGGACGACGACTACGCGGGTTGTCGCGAAACCGCAAGCGAACCGTGAAGTCGCGTTCGATGCGCGACGTCGCTCGCTTGCGGTTTCGCGATCATAGTAAACGGCGAGCTAAACCGCCGTGGCCATCTCTTGGAGTTGGACGATCGCGCGTTGCTGTTCCTTTTCGAGGAACGTGCGACCCTTCTTCACGTTGATGTGGTCCCACGGCAGGCGGTCCATCAGCTCGTACGGCTGATGCAACAGTTGGTCAGCGTCGAGGCCCGCTTCTTTTAAAGCGTCCCACCAGCGGGCGGGCACGAAGAATTCGTCCCAGCTATCGAACCGGGCTCCGTTGCGCCAGGCGATCTCGACCGCGTCGCCGACCCGTCGGTCGCCGCGGCTCAGTACTCCTTCGAGCATGCTCACTTCGATATTGTGGCATTTGACGGTGACCGCTTTGATGCGGCAGCGACGCTTCAAATATTGGTGAGCCCATTTGAAGTACTCGCGCGTTTGCATCGCGTTCCACTGATACGGCGTGTGGGCCTTCGGCACGAAGTTCGACACGCTTGCTTTCACCGGCACCAAACGGCCCGTCACTTCTTTGCCGATTTTGGAAATCGTTTCGGCCATGTCGACGATGCCGTCCAAATCAACTTGCCGCTCGCCCGGCAAGCCGATGAGGAAATACAACTTCACATGCGTGTAGCCGTTGCCGAACGCCGCGCGGCACCCTTCGAACAGATCTTCGTTCTTGATCTTCTTGCGGATCTGCTCGCGCATATCGTCGCGGGCGACTTCCGGAGCGAGCGTGAGCCCGCGATTTTGGCCGTCGATCAACGCGGCGATCGCGCGGAGTTGCTCGTTCACCCGCAAACTCGGCAGCGCGAGACGCACGCCGAGCGGATTGAACGTTTCGTGCATCCGGCGGACGAGTTCTTCGAAATAGGGATAGTCGCTCGAAGAGAGCGATAGCAGCGAGACTTCGTCGATGCCCGTGTTGTGATACATCTCGAGTGCACCGGCGACGATCGTTTCGACCGACCGGATCCGCAACGGCCGCTTGATGACCGTGCTTTGGCAGAAGCGGCATTGCCACGGGCAGCCGCGCATGATCTCGATCGCGATCCGATCGTGTACACAGGTGACGTTCGGCAGGACCGGCTTCAACGGCAACGTCGCCGTGTCGAGATCGGCGATGACCGAGGGCTCGATCGTCCGCGGCACGTCGGGCCGCGTCGGCGTGAGGCTGCGGAAGCGGCCCACGTCGTCGTACTCGGGTTGGTAGAAACGCGGAACGTAGGCGAAGGGGAGCGACGCCGCGAGTTCGGCGAGGGCGGCTTCGCGGAGTCGCTTTGAGTGGGCGAGCGCCCCCTCATCCGGCCTTCGGCCACCTTCTCCCTCGAGGGGAGAAGGGAGTGCGCCGTCCGCATTGCGTCGCAGGCCGTACTTTTCTTGCAACTCGCGCCATTTATCGCACAGCAGCGGCAGCGAGGGTTCGCCGTCGCCGGTGATGAAGACGTCGATGAAGTGGGCGATCGGCTCGGGGTTCTGCGCGCAAGGTCCGCCGGCGATGATCAGCGGATGTTCGAGCGTCCGCTCTTCCCAGCGCAATGGAATGCCGGCGAGGTCGAGCATCGTCAGGATGTTCGCGTAGCTGATCTCGTATTGCAGCGAGAAGCCGACGACGTCGAACTGCCCGAGCGGCGTGAAGGTTTCCAACGAGTAGAGCGGCAGGCCTTCGCGGCGAAGGGCTTGTTCCATATCGACGGCTGGCGCGAAGCAGCGTTCGCATGCCCAATCGGGGCGGTCGTTCATCTGCGTGTACAGCACCTGCAGGCCGTGATTGCTCATGCCGATCGTGTACATATCGGGGAACGCTAGGCAGACGGTGCCGCGAACGTCGCGATGGTCTTTGCGAACGAGGTTCAATTCGCCCCCGGCATAGCTCATCGGGTTTTGCACGATGGGCCAGACGCGGCTTTCGAGCACGGCGTGAAGGGCGTGGTTGAACATGTTGAGTAGGCACTAAGCAGAGGACCGTGGGCAGACGAGACAATTAGCCCCCGTCGATAGCGACGTAGTCGCGTACGCCGGGGGTTTTGCGGCCCGTCATTATCTCACAACCGGTCCAATCCCAGTAGAGGGAACCGCGACGGGGCGTATGATAAGATGACCGACAAGAACTCGGCAGGCGACGAGCTTTTAGGGATTCACACAACAGGAACAGGCGGCGATGCGTAACTCGCGGATCGGCACGATCGTGGTCGTTGGCGTACTCCTTTGGGCAGGGCAGGGGGGCTCGGCCGCGGCGCAGAGCATCGCGAACCATGCCGAACTGCGCGAGCAGATGGTGCAAAATGAGATCATCGGTGCCGGCGTCAAGAACGAACGGGTCATCGACTCGGTCCGCAAAACGCTGCGGCACGAGTTCGTTCCGCCGCGCGAACGACCGATGGCCTACTACGACATGGCCCTGCCGATCGGCGAAGGGCAAACCATCTCGCCGCCGTTCATCGTCGCGTACATGACCGAGCAACTCGACCCGCAGCCGAGCGACAAGGTGCTTGAGATCGGCACCGGCAGCGGCTATCAGGCGGCGGTTTTGAGCCCGTTGGTTAAAGAGGTCTACACGATCGAGATCGTCAATCAGCTTGGAATCAATGCGGCCCGCGCGCTGCAGAAGCTGCAATACAAAAACGTCTTCACGCGGATCGGCGACGGTTACAAAGGTTGGCCCGAGAAAGCGCCGTTCGACAAGATAATCGTCACCTGCTCGCCCGAAAAGGTGCCGCAGCCGCTGGTCGATCAACTCCGCGAAGGGGGCCGGCTGATCGTGCCGCTCGGCGAGCGTTATCAGCAGATGTTCTATCTGTTTCAGAAGAAAAACGGCAAACTCGTGAGCGAAGCGCTAAGGCCGACGTTGTTTGTGCCGATGACCGGCCAGGCCGAGCAATTGCGCGAAGTCTTGCCCGACGCGAAGAACCCGAAGCTGATCAACGGCAGCTTCGAAGAGAGCTATGCCGACGGCGACGCGACGGTGCCGAAGAGTTGGCATTACGTCCGTCAGGCGACGCTGACCGCCGATCCGCTGACGCCTGACGGTAAGCAGTGTTTGGTCTTTGCCAACATGACGCCGGGCCGCGGTTGCCAAGCGCTGCAAGGGTTCGCCGTCGACGGTCGCGCGGTGAAGGCGATCGAATTAAAATTCCAAGTCCGGGGCGTCGACGTCCGGCCCGGGTCGTTACAAACGGACCTGCCGACCGTCGTCGTCACGTTCTACGACGAACGACAAGACATCCTCGGGAGCCAAGCGGTTGGCCCGTGGCGCGGCACGTTCTCGTGGCAATCGGAAGTGAAAGAACTGCCGGTCCCGCTGCGTGCGAAGACCGCCATCATCCGCATCGGCCTGCTCGGCGCGATCGGCGAAATCGCGTTCGACGGGTTCAGCGTGCAGGCGGCGACGGGGAAGAAGTAGGGGCAGACTTCAGACTGGAGTCTGGAGACGTGAGACATCGCGCGCCGAAGTCTTCGATTCTCTTGTTTCCTGTCTCTGGGTCTCCCGTCGACGTCTCCGGTCTCAGGACTCCAGTCTCTCCGTAACTCCCGGCCTGCTAGCACTTTCGGGCGGTGCGGCTACCTGAAATAGGCTGTTTAACCCCGTTAAGCCTTACAGTGAACGCCGTCTTTTCATTCTACGGAGACGCCTAAAACTTCCTATCTTGACGTGCCCGACAGAAGTTAGGCCGCGAGAGTGGCTGGATACTGAAAGAAGTTTGCGGCGCGCGGGG
>CAMCTH010000562.1 GCA_945877965.1 Planctomicrobium piriforme
GCATTTCGGGAAGTGGCACGTGGGCACGGTCAAAGCCGGCTCGCCGACGAATCCGGGTGCGATGGGTTTTCATGAGTGGCTCTCGCACGACAACTTCTTCGAATTGAATCCGTCTTTCTCGCGTAACGGCGGTGCGCCCGAAGTCTTCAAGGGTGAAGGCTCCGAGATCCTCGTCCGCGAGGCGATTCAGTTCATCGACCGCGTGCGGAATGAGGGGAAACCGTTTTTCACCATCGTGTGGTTCGGCTCGCCGCATGAGCCTTACAGCGGACTGCCGGCTGATCTCGCGCTCTACGACAACCTGCCTGCGAAATACACGAAGCAGGTGCGCCTCTCCTCGAACGAAACTGGCGAGCAGGTCACGCGACCACTCGGTGAGGTGCTGCGCGAGCGCTACGCGGAGATCACCGCGATGGACCGCGCCATCGGCACCTTGAGGAAGCATCTTGCGGCCACCGGACTGCGCGAAGACACGCTGCTCTTTTATTGCGGCGACAATGGCACCTCGCCCGATGCCTCGCTCGCCTCGCCGCATCGCGGCACAAAGGGGACGTTTTATGAAGCTGGCACACTCGTTCCCGGCCTCATCGAGTGGCCCGCGCGCATCAAGCAGCCGCGCACCACAAACATTCTCGCAACGACTAGCGATTTACTGCCCACCCTCAGTGCGCTCATCGGTCAGCCGATGCCGAACCGTCCGCTCGACGGGATTGATCTCACGCCATTGCTCGACGGCCATATGACCGAGCGGCCGTCGCCGGTCTGTTTCTGGGACTACAACGTCGCGCGCCTCACCGCCGCGAACGCGCCCCCCTACATCGACCCCAAACAGCAGGAAGGCACCACACCGCTCGTCAAGCTCATGGGCGGCAAGGCCACTCGCGACTTCAGAAACCTCCGCCACCCCGGCGACATCATCGATGCCGACTTCCTCGGTACCCGTGCAATCATCGAAGGCCGTTTCAAGCTCATCATCCACGACGGCATGAAGTCCGCTTCGCACCAAACCGAGCTTTTCGACCTCGAAGCCGATCCCGCCGAGAAAACCAGCCTCACCGATAAACACCCCGAACGCGTCCAGCAACTCCAAACCAAGCTCCGCGACTGGCAGCAGTCCGTCTTGAAGAGTCTCACAGGCGCGGACTACGCGAAGTGACGAAAAATGAAAACTTGCACAGCAACGACGATCATCAGACCCACTCGAATACGACGACCTGAAAGTCTTCCACTCAAAACCATGAAATACCTCATTGTCCTCATCGTCCTGCTTCTCTCGCCATTCATTGCGCTCCCTGCCGCTGGCGGACAAAAATCAAATCCGGAAGATCTTGCGGAGCCGGATCAAGTCGTCATTTACAAAAAGGTTGGGGACACGGAATTGCATCTCCACCTATTCAACCCACCGGGCCACAAGGCGCCCGACAAGACGCCTGCGATTGTTTTCTTTTTCGGTGGCGGATGGAATGGCGGTACCCCGAGTCAGTTCTACAATCAGGCCGCTTATTTCGCCTCGCGCGGCATGGTGGCGATCTCCGCCGAATACCGCACGAAAAAAAGCAGCGGCACCTCGCCACAGGAGTGCGTGAAAGACGGCAAATCCGCCGTGCGCTGGCTGCGCAGTCATGCCGCTGAACTGGGAATTGACCCCAATCGAATCGCAGCTGGCGGCGGCTCCGCAGGCGGGCACGTTGCCGCCGCCACGGCTACGCTCAAGGGCTTCAACGAAGATGGCGAGGACACCATGACGAGCTGCCGCCCGGATGCGCTCGTACTTTTCAATCCCGTGTTCGACAACGGCCCGGAGGGTTACGGCTATGATCGCGTGAAGGACTACTGGAAGGAGTTCTCGCCCATCGACAACATAGACGCGAGCACTCCGCCGACCATCGTTTTCCTGGGCACGGAGGACCATCTAATCCCCGTGGATACGTCCAAACGTTTCCAGAAGTTGATGCAGAAGGCGGGCGGGCGCTGCGACCTACATCTTTACGACAGCCAGGAACACGGCTTCTTCAACAAAGCGAAATACGCCGAGACGCTATTCGAGGCGGACAAATTTCTGGTGTCGCTCGGTTATCTCAAGGGCGAACCGAAACTCCAGATTCCGGATACGGGTGAAAAGCTCATTCCTGCTCCCCAAAAATAAAAGAACATCATGAAAAAACTCCTCGCCACCCTGACAGCCTGCCTGCTCCTTGCGGCGCTCGGCTCGCTCCACGCCGCCGAAGCGCAGAAGTCTAACATCGTCATCTTTTTGGCCGACGATCTGGGCTACGGCGATCTGGGTTGTTACGGACACCCGATTATTCAGACACCGAATCTCGATGCGTTCGCCAAGCAAGGAACGAGGTTCACGCAATTATATTCTGCGAGTGCCGTTTGCAGTCCGTCGCGCTCGGCGATTCTTACTGGTCGCACGCCGTATCGAAACGGCGTCTTCAATTGGATCCCCGAAGGTAGCGAGTTTCATCTGCGCACGAGTGAAATTGCGCTGCCAAGGTTGCTCAAGGAACAAGGCTATGCGACGTGCCATGTCGGCAAGTGGCATCTCAACGGGCACTTCAACGAACCCACTCAACCGCAGCCAAACGAGCACGGCTACGATTGGTGGATGGCGACGCAAAACAACGCCGATCCCAGCCACGAGAATCCCAAGAACTTCGTCCGCAATGGCAAACCGGTCGGCGAACTCAAAGGCTATTCCGCGCCGCTTATCGTCGATGAGGCCACCAACTGGCTAAAGGAGCATCGCGACAAGTCGAAGCCGTTCTTGTTGTCGGTGTGGACTCACGAACCGCATTACCCGATCAAGGCCGCGCCCGAATTCAAAGCCAAGTATCCCGACCTTTCCGACGACGTGCAGCGTGAGCATCATGCTAATGTCACACAGCTCGATCATGCGTTCGGAAAACTGATGCGGACACTCGATGAATTGAAGCTAACAGACAACACGGTGGTCTTCTTCACCTCCGACAACGGCCCCGAGGGCGACGGCATCAAGTCACCCGGTCGCGGCTCGACTGGCGGTCTGCGCGGTCGCAAGCGGGCCGTTTACGAAGGCGGCATCCGCGTCCCCGGCATCATCCGCTGGCCGGGCGAAACCCAACCCGGCACGACGAGCGAAATGCCGGTGATCGGCTCGGACATTTTCGTCACTGCTGTCGGGATCGCCGGAGCCAAATTGCCCGCCGACCGTGTGCTGGACGGCGGCAATCTATTGGCCGCGATCAAAGGCCAGGCGGTCGAGCGTTCACGTCCCCTTTACTGGCGCTGCTCCCTCGCACCGGGTCCGTTGAAAATGGCCATGAGGATTAGCGATTGGAAAATTCTCGCCGATGAAAAACTCACGCAGTTTGAGATCTACGACCTCAAGAGCGACCCACAGGAAAAGACCGAACTCAGCGCCGCCCAGCCGGCGAAGTTGGCCGAGATGAAAACCGCCCTCGAGAAGCTCAACACCGAGATCGAAACCGAAGGGCCGGACTGGTGGAAGAAAGGCGAGCAAGGAGAGAAGAAACCCGACAAGAAGAAAAAGAAACAAGCCGAGTAACGAACCCATGAAACACACATTCTCACTCACACTCTCTGCGATATTCTGGCTCTCGCCGTTGGCATTGCTGCGCGGCGATAATGAAGCAAACCTTAAACCCAACATCGTCATCATCCTCGCCGATGATCTCGGTTACGGGGATTTGGGCTGCTACGGCGCGACGAAGGTAAAAACCCCAAACATCGACAGACTTGCCAGTGAAGGGCGTCAATTCATCGATGCACATTCAGCTTCTTCGGTATGCACTCCTTCCCGGTATGCGCTGCTCACGGGCGAGTATCCATTTCGCAAGAACTTATGGGGCCCCGTGATGAATCCCAGCCCGCTGGTGGTGAATGTAAAGCAACCCACTCTGGCGAGCATGTTGCAGGCGCAGGGCTATGCCACGGCCTGTTTCGGAAAGTGGCACCTCGGTTTTGGCGACAAACCAAACCCAGACTGGAACGCGGACT
>CAMCTH010000563.1 GCA_945877965.1 Planctomicrobium piriforme
GCGCTGGATAAAATCTCCGCCGAGCGACGCACAGCCACTCGGCTCGTCTTCACGGCCCACAGCATTCCGACGTCGATGGCGACTAACTGCAAATACGAATTGCAGCTCAAAGAATCCGCCGGACTCGTCACCGCCGCGATCGGGCATTCACAGTATGACTTGGTCTACCAGAGCCGCAGCGGCCCGCCGACGCAGCCGTGGCTGGAACCCGACGTGAACGATCACCTTCGCAAGCTGGCGACTGACGGCATCCGCGACGTCGTCGTCATTCCGATCGGCTTCATCTCCGATCACATGGAAGTGCTCTACGATCTGGACGACGAAGCCGCCGCGACGTCGCGTGAGATCGGCCTCAACATGATCCGCGCCGCCACGGTGGGCACGCACCCGCGCTTCGTCCGCATGATCCGCGAGTTGGTCGAAGAACGCCTGCGGGAAGACGCCGACCGCCCGGCCCTCGGCACGCTCGGCCCCAGCCACGACGTCTGCCCGATCGACTGCTGCCTCCCCCCACCGCGCCCGCCGCAACGTCCCGCCCCGGCGACTCCTGCTTAGTCGCGTTCGACGAGCAGCGCCACGGCGTTGCCGCCTCCGAGACAAAGGGTCGCCAAACCGCGTGTAAGGCCGCGGTCGACGAGCGCGTGCAACAGCGTGACGAGCACTCGTGCGCCACTTGCGCCGATCGGATGTCCCAGGGCGATCGCCCCGCCGTGGACGTTGAGTTTCGCCTCGTCGATCTTGAGTTCTCGGGCGCACGCGAGCGTCTGCGAGGCGAACGCTTCGTTGACCTCGAACAGGTCGACGTCGGCGACGGTCAGTTGGGCTTTCGCCAGACACCGGTGCACCGCCTCGACCGGGGCAATAAAGATTGCTTTCGGGGCGACGCCGCTGACGGCCGAGGCGACGACGCGGAACGACCACGGCGGCGTGAGCGTTTTCAACGTCGCGTCATCGACGACCGCGACCGAGGCCGCTCCGTCTGAGATTTGCGACGCATTGCCGGCCGTCACGGTGCCGTCGGCGGCGAACGCCGGACGCAACGACGATAACTTGTCGAGCGACGTGTCGGCCCGCGGACCTTCATCTTCGCTCACCACCAACTTCGTTTTGCCCCCGAGCGCGATCGACACGATCTCGTCGTCGAACTTCTTCGCCGCGCGCGCTGCAAGAGCCCGACGATGGCTCTCGACAGACCAAGCATCCTGATCGGCCCGGCTCACATTGAATCGCGCCGCGATATGATCCGCAGCATCCCCCATCGCGGCATTCTCGAATGAGCACCAAAGCCCGTCGTGCATCATGGCGTCGAGCACCGTCTGCGGCCCGTACTTCCAACCGGCGCGCGTTCCCATCAGTAAATGCGGCGCACGGCTCATGCTTTCCATCCCACCGGCGACGAGACAATTCGCTTCGCCGGCGCGGATCGCCGCGTCGGCCAACATCACCGCGCGAAGTCCTGACCCACAAACCATGTTGATCGTCAGAGCCGAAACCGTCGGCGGCAGTCCAGCTCCGAGGGCCGCTTGTCGCGCTGGAGCCTGACCGACGCCGGCCTGTAAGACGTTTCCCAGCACGACTTCGTCGACCGACTCCGGAACAAGGCCCGCGCGACGGAGCGTCTCGCGCACTACGACCGCCCCGAGCTGCGGCGCGGTCAGCGACGACAATCCGCCCAAGAGTTTTCCAATCGGCGTACGACAAGCGGCAATGAGATGCGACATAGTGATGGCGATTTTAAGTGCATGGATGAAGAAATCACGAATAGCCGCGGATGTGGATCCGCCGCTACCGGTTAATCGTGCAACGAAGGGCGACCTGCTCAATTCTATCGATTTTGCAACGCGGCGACGCGGTTCCTGCTCCTTGTGAGGGAGATTGCCGGGTCCTATAATCGCCGTTTCACAATTTGCCGCGATAGTGACTCTCGTTCTTCGGGCCGCATAAGCATGAAAATTCACGAGTATCAGGGTAAAGAGATCTTCCGCCGCGCCGGCGTCGCCGTTCCGAACGGCATTGTGGCGCGCACGCCGCAAGAGGCGGCCGAAGCCTTCACGAAGCTCGGCGGCGCGATCGCCGTCGTGAAATCGCAGGTTCATGCCGGCGGTCGCGGCAAGGGGACGCTCATCGAGATCCCGACCCAGCGCGGCGTGCAACTGGTCAAGAGCGCGGAAGAGGCGGCTAAGGTCGCCGAAGCGCTGATCGGCAACACGCTCGTCACGATTCAGACCGGCCCCGAAGGCCAAAAGGTCCGACAGGTGCTGGTCGAAGCCGGCTGTAACATTGCCCGCGAACTGTACCTCGGCATCGTCGTCGATCGCGGCTCGAAGAGCGCGATCATCATGGTCTCGCCCGACGGCGGCATGGATATCGAGCACGTTGCCGAAAAGACGCCGGAACGAATTCATCGCGAAAAGTTCGACGTCGATATCGGCCTCATCGGTTACCAAGCCCGCAAGTTGGCGGTGAAGCTCGGCCTCAAAGGCAAGACGATCGGCGCGGCCGAGCGGTTCATGCGATCGCTGTGCAAAATGTTCGTCTCGTACGATTGCAGCATGATTGAGATCAATCCGCTGGTCGTCACCGGCGAAGGCGAACTGATGGCGCTCGACGCCAAGGTGACCTTCGACGACAACGCGATGTTCCGCCACGCCGATCTGGCCGAACTCCGAGACGTTCACGAAGAAGAACCGACCGAAGTCCTCGCGGCCGAGTCGGGCTTGAGCTACGTCAAGCTGCACGGCAACATCGGCTGCCTCGTCAACGGCGCAGGCCTGGCGATGAGCACGATGGACATCATCAAGCTACACGGCGGCTTCCCGGCGAACTTCCTCGACGTCGGCGGCGGAGCGAATGTCGAACAAGTGACGCAGGCGTTCCGCATTCTGCTGTCAGACAAGAAGGTGAAGGCGGTGCTCGTCAACATCTTCGGCGGCATCATGCGGTGCACGACGATCGCCGGTGCCATTCTCGAAGCGTACAAGCAAGTCGGCTTCAACGTGCCGCTCGTCGTCCGCTTGGAAGGGACCGAAGTCCAAGAAGGCCGCAAGATGCTGGCCGAAAGCGGCGTGAACATCATCGCCGCCGAAGGCCTGACCGACGCGGCCAAGAAGGTCGTCGCGGCAGCAGGATAGTCGAGGAGTGGTTAGTGCCTAGTGGTTAGTGGCTAGAAAAATTCGCCTCAACCCTTGTTCACAAACCATCGCATTCCACAAAAACACTAGCCACTGATCACTAGCCCCTAGCCACTATTCCGCCATGAGCATTCTGATCGACCGCAATACGAAGGTTCTTTGCCAAGGCATCACCGGCAAGGTCGGGCAGTTCCACACCAAGGGCTGCTTGGAATACGGCACCAAGATGGTCGGCGGCGTCACGCCGGGTCGCGGCGGCGAGACCGTCCTCGGCCTGCCGGTGTTCGACACGATGGCCGAGGCCGTCGCCGCCACGGGCGCCGAAGCGACGATGATCTACGTCCCGCCGGCCGGGGCCGCCGACGCGATCCTCGAAGCGGTCGATGCCGGAGTCAAAGTCGTGATCTGCATCACCGAAGGGGTGCCGGTTCTCGACATGGCTCGGGCCTACAAGCTCGTCAAGCAATCGAAGTCGGTCCTCATCGGCCCTAACTGCCCCGGCGTCATCACGCCCGAGGAATGCAAGATCGGCATCATGCCGGGCTTCATCTCGAAGAAGGGCCCCGTCGGCGTCATCAGCCGCTCGGGCACGCTCACTTACGAAGCCTCGTGGCAGCTGACGAACATGGGCCTCGGCCAGAGCACCTGCGTCGGCATCGGCGGCGATCCGATCGTCGGCACCTCGCAAATCGAACTGCTCGAAATGTTCGAGAAGGACGGCGCGACGGAAGCGATCATGATGATCGGCGAAATCGGCGGCACGGCCGAAGAAGAGGCCGCCGCCTACGTGAAGCAGTTCGTCACCAAGCCGGTTGCCGCGTTCATCGCCGGTTCGGCCGCCCCGCCGGGCAAGCGCATGGGCCACG
>CAMCTH010000564.1 GCA_945877965.1 Planctomicrobium piriforme
GCCCCGGCACCGGTTCTTGGATCGTCACGCGCGACGGAGCATCGTCCGCCCCGGTGTCGACGACGGCATCGACGACATACGCCGCCGTCTGCGGACGCCAAACGACCGTGGCCGACTTGCCCGGCTCGGTCGCCGGGGTGACGGTGAAGTCGAGCACGTTGTCGTTCACCATGATCGGAGTCAGCTGTTGCGGTCCGCTGCCGGAGCCGACGGCATGCACGAACAGCCGATCGTCGACGACCACGTCCCCCTTCACTTCGCGAACGCCGGCCTCGAAGACGCGCTTTGCCAGTTGCTTCAGCCCGGCCGTCGGGTCGGCGTCGGTCAGTTCGGCGCCGGATGAAAAGCCGGCGTAGGTGTGGTCCGTGTCGCGAAACGTAATGTGTCCCTCGGCATCGGTTCGACCGCCGAGCGAGAGGTCGCCCGACGCGACGAGCACGAGATCGCCGTCGAGCTTGCCGTCGGCCCCGAGCGTGCCGCGCGAGTAGACCGGTGTGACGAAGCGATGATCGTCCCCCAGGGCATCGAGCGCGGCGGCGACGGAAAATAGTTTCGTCACGCTCGCCGGCGCGAACAATTTGTCGGCATTGTGCTCATAGAGGGTGCGGCCCGAGGCGGCGTCGATCGCCAGCACGCCCCAATGGGCATGCCGAAACTCCGGAGCTCCGATCAGCGCATCGATTTCGCCTCGCCACTGGAGCAGCGGTTTCGAAGCCTCGGCCGCAGCCGGTGTTTGAGCCCAACCGCGAGCAGGAGCCGTTGCGATGAACGACAAAGAGCCCAAAACGCACACGACGCCGAACGACAGCCGATGCAAAGTCATGGAATCTCGTTGTGCGTCTCTAGAGAAGAAGTCGTGCGTCGCAGAGTTTCCATTGTGCGGAGCAGGGCGGCCTCGGTGCAAACCTCGATCTGATATTTTTTGCAGCCCAGGCCGTAGTATGTAAGTTATTGTGCTGAAATGGGATAGCGATAGCGGCGATCTCTCTTTCCGCGAGACCGACCGACGGCTAAGATCCCGCCCCGTTGTTTTGCTTTTCGTACCGACCTCGTAGAATGCCGACGCTGAACTCGAATCGACGTTCGTAGCCGCTCGTGATTGCTCCTTCTAAACCCGTTGCTCCCGCTCCTTCGCCGTTAAGAAGAACGTCGTCGATCGTTGCGGCTCGCAATCCGGCCGTACGCTCCGAGCCGACGCCGCCCGCGCCGCAGATCGATCGCGAAAACATTCGCCGCAATCTGTCGAGCAGCTTGGTCGATGCCGGCGGTTTCAGCCTGATGGTCGGCTGCGGCGAAACGTACTTTCCCGCCTTCGCACTCGCGTTGGGTCTAAGCCAAGTGGCGTCGGGCCTTGTGGCGACGGTGCCGCTGTTGGTCGGCTCGCTCATTCAACTGGCGGCCCCGCACCTGATGCGGCGCGTCGGTTCGTATCGACGTTGGATCGTCGCTTGCGTGCTGTGCCAAGCGGCGGTCTTCATTTCGCTTATCGTCTTGGCCGTCCAACGCCGCATCCCGGCCGCGTTGCTGTTTGTGTTCGTTGCCATCTACTGGGGAACCGGACTCTCGACTGGGCCGGCATGGAACACCTGGATCGGCACGTTGGTGCCGGTCGGCATGCGTGCCAAATTCTTTGCGCGACGAACGCGACTCGTGCAGGCCGGCACGCTCGTCGGCTTCGTGCTCGGCGGCGTGGCTTTGCAATACGGAGCGCGGCACGAGGCGGCGCTCATTACGTTTGCGTCGTTGTTCGCCGCCGCCGGCATGTTCCGCTTCATCTCGGGCTTGGCCCTGGCGCGACAAAGCGAACCGACCCCGCCGGGGGACGAAGATCGCCACGTGACGTTGCGCGAGTTCGCCTCGCGGATCGGGCGTCGGCTCGACGGCAAGTTCCTGCTGTACTTGATGGCGATCCAAGCGGCCGTGCAATTCTCCGGCCCGTACTTCACGCCGTACATGCTGAAGCAGCTCAAGCTGTCGTACGTCGACTACATGGTCCTCGTGGCGACGGCTTTTGCAGCGAAGATGCTCTCGCTGCCGTGGCTCGGCCATGTCGCGCAAAAGTACGGCGCGCAGAAATTGTTGCTCTGGGGCAGCCTCGGCATCATTCCGCTCTCATCGATGTGGCTGGTGAGCGACAACTACTACTGGGGTCTCTTTCTGCAAGCGATCGGCGGCGTCGCGTGGGCCGGCTATGAACTCGCGTGGTTCTTGCTGTTCTTCGAAATGTTGCCGCGCGAAGAGCGGACGAGCGTGCTGACGACGTTCAACTTCGGTCACTCGTTGGCCTCGGTCATCGGCTCGTTGGTCGGCGGGGCGATGTTGCTGGCTTTCGGCGAGCACCGCGAGGTCTATTACTCGTTGTTCGTCGGTTCGTCGTTGCTGCGGATCGTAGCGTTCTTCTACCTCCGTCCGCGATTTACGATGCCCGACGACGAGACGGCCCCGCCTTCTCGCCGCACGACGCATTCGATCGACATCGCCGCTTCGGAGCCGCACGCGCCGGGACTGACCGTCGCCCCGACGGCCGGAGCCGGCACATCGCCGTCGTCGGCGTTGCGCTAATTCGCGTGTGACGACGGCGGCATTAATTGCCTGCCGCGTTGCGGTCGGATACAACGACGACGCCGAGCGGCGCGGTTCTTCATGGGCGTCCTCTGCAGTTTACTTGCGTCAGATAATCGGTTCGAACGGTCAGGCGGAGCAAGGATGGCTAAGTCGCGCAAGCATCGCTCGACGACGAAGAAATCGTCCGAGCGCGATCGTGCGCAATCGGCAACGAAGCGACCGTCGGTCGTGCGGAACGGCGTCGCCGTCTCGCCGGGGGTCGCGATCGGCAAAGCCTACTGCATTCGCGATATCTTCGTCGGCACCGAGCCGCGCCCCTTGGCCGATGCCGACGTGCTGGGCGAACTCGATCGCTATGAGGCGGCCCGCACGAAGGCCGCCGAAGATATCCAACTGCTCTACAAAAAAGTCTTCGACCAACTCGGCGAGCAGCAGGCCTCGATCTTTTTGGCCCACGAAGCGATCCTGCACGACCCGGCTCTGACGGCGAAGGTCCGCGCTTGGATCGTCGACTCGAAGCTGCCGGCGCAAGCGGCGCTGCTCCGCCTGCTGAACGAATACACCGAACTGTTCGCCTTCACGAGCGACGAGTTCTTGAAAGAACGGCTGGCCGACATTCGCGACGTCATCATCCGGATTAGCGGTCACTTGGCCGAGAAGCCGCTCGAGCAGGCAGCGACTGAAGAAGACGCCGAGCCGTGCATTCTCATCGCCGGTGAGTTGATTCCGTCGCACGTCTTCTCGCTCGGCGATCGTGCCGTTGCCGGGATCGTCACCGCCGCGGGAGGCCGCACCAGCCACGCCGCAATCCTCGCGCGAAGCCGCGGCATTCCGGCCGTCTCCGGCGTCGAAGGGGTCGTCCCGCTCGTGGCCAACGGCGACGTCGTCGTCGTCGACGGTCGCGAGGGGCACGTCATCATCAATCCCGACTACGAAACGCTGACCGCCTATCGCAAGCTCCGCCGCGAGTTCGCCGATTTGAAAGAAGCGCTCGCCGAGAATCGCGATCAGCCGGCCGTGTCGGCCGACGGTGAGTCGGTGCAGTTGCTGGCCAACATCAGCGGACTGGCCGATGCTAAAACCTCAGCGCGGATGGGCGCGACCGGCGTCGGCCTCTTCCGCACCGAGTATCTTTTTCTCACGCATCACGACGTCCCCGACGAAGACGAGCAGTTCGCAGCTTATCGCGATATTATCGCCGCCAGCCCGCGGCGTACGATCACGATCCGCACGCTCGACGTCGGCGGCGATAAGCAGATCGCCTACATCGGCGGCACGCGCGAAGCGAATCCCTTCATGGGCTGGCGCTCGGTGCGGCTCTCGTTCGAGCATCCGCAATTTTTTCTGACGCAAATTCGCGCCATCCTCCGCGCCTCGGCCGACGACGGCGGTCCGAAGAAACACGTTCGCCTGATGTTCCCGATGGTGACG
>CAMCTH010000565.1 GCA_945877965.1 Planctomicrobium piriforme
CTCGGCCGTCGGCGGGCCGGCGCTGTACTTTGCGAACCTCAAGGGCTGCCGCTTCCCCGCGGTCTCGAACTTGTTCGGCACGATCGAGCGGACGCGATACTTGTTCCGCGACACGCTGGCCGCCGTCGAACGTTTGATTCGCCTGAAGACCGACCCCGGCCGCGAGTTGCGCAATCCACTCAATGGACTGCGCGCGATTCCCGCCGCGCTGCATATGCTGCCGAAAAAAGTCCGCAACGGGCCGGTGCTGCAACACGAAACGACCGTCGAGCAACTGCCGCAGATCGTCAGCTGGCCCGACGACGGCGGACCGTTCATTACGCTGCCGCAGGTCTACACGGAAGATCCCGACCGACCCGGTTGGCGACGTTCCAACCTCGGCATGTACCGCGTGCAACTCGGCGGCAACCAGTATCAACCCAACCGCGAGGTCGGGCTGCACTATCAGATCCATCGCGGCATCGGCGTTCATCATGCCGCGGCCCGGCGACGCAACGAACCGCTGCGCGTCTGCATCGCCGTCGGCGGTATGCCTGCGATGACCGTCGCCGCCGTGATGCCGCTCCCTGAAGGACTCCCCGAGTTGGCGTTCGCCGGCGCGCTCGGCGGTCGGCGTGTGCCGTTGATCTCGCAGACCCTCGGCCCCGCGATGTATGCCGAGGCCGATTTCCTGCTCGTCGGCAGCATCGACCCGACGCGGACGTTGCCCGAGGGTCCGTTCGGCGATCACCTCGGTTACTACGCGAAGGTGCATGAGTTCCCGGTGATGACGGTCGAAAAGGTGTATCACCGCGCCGGCGCGATCTGGCCCTTCACCGTCGTCGGCCGCCCGCCGCAAGAAGACACGAGCTTCGGCCAGTTCATTCACGAACTCACCGGCCCGGTCATTCCGACCGTCATCGCGGGCGTGCAAGGCGTGCATGCCGTCGATGCCGCGGGCGTGCATCCCCTGCTCTTCGCGCTGGGCCGCGAACGTTACACGCCGTACGCCGAGACGCGCCGCCCGCAAGAGTTGCTCACCCAAGCGAACGCGATCCTCGGCCAAGGCCAACTCTCGCTCGCGAAGTATTTGGTGATTGCGAACATCGACGACGACCCGAAGCTCGAACTCAACGACGAAGGGGCCTTCCTGCAACATGTGCTCGCGCGGATCGACTGGCGGCGCGACCTGCACTTCCAAACGCAAACGACGATCGACACGCTCGACTACAGCGGCAGCGGATTGAATGAAGGTTCGAAAGTCGTCTGGGCCGCCGTCGGCCCGGCGATCCGCGAGTTGCCGACGTCGCTGCCGACGGACCCGAGCGAGTTGAAACTCGGCGACGGGTTTCGCGACGCAAAGGTCGCGCTGCCAGGCGTGTTGGTCGTCAGCGGTCCGCCATACGTCGCCGACGCCGCGGGCCGCAATGACGCCGTGCGAAAGTTCGCGGCCCGCTTCGCGCCGACCGAAGCCATCAACCGTTGGCCGCTCGTCGTCGTCGCCGACGATGCCGAGTTCACGGCCCGCACGCTCAACAATTTTCTCTGGACGACGTTCACGCGCTCGAACCCGGCCGTCGACATTTGCGGCATCGGCGAGTTCACGCAAGACAAACACTGGGGCTGCCGCGGCTCGCTCATCATCGACGCCCGCGCGAAACCGCATCACGCCCCGCCTCTCATCGAAGACGCCGCGATCGAAAAGCGAGTCGATCGTTTGGCCGAGCGCGGCGGCCCGCTGCATGGTATTCTCTGACAGATAAGGCGTCCGCAGATTACACAGATTTCGCAGATGAGGAGAGAGAAGATGAAATCGAGTGCGAGTCGTTTTTCCATCTCTCTGTTTCTTATCTGCGCAATCTGCGAAATCTGCGGACGCACTTCTCCGACGCATGCCGACGAGCGGCCCAATGTGTTGTTCGTCGCCGTCGATGATTTGAATGATTGGATCGGCTGTCTCGGCGGGCATCCGCAGGCGCAGACGCCGAACCTCGACCGACTCGCCGCGCGGGGCACGTTGTTCACTAACGCGCATTGTCAGGCCCCGCTCTGCAATCCGTCGCGGAGCAGTTTACTCACCGGCTTGCGGCCGTCGTCGACCGGCATCTGCGGCCTGTCGCCCGGTATTCGGCAAGTCGAGCGGACCCGCGAGGTCGTGACGTTGCCGCAGTCGTTCACCTCGGCCGGCTATCACACCTACACCTGCGGCAAGATTTTTCACGACGGCTCGATCAAAGGGACCGATCGTGAGCGCGAGTTCAACACGTGGGGTCCCGCCCCGGGGATCGGCAAGCCCCCCAAGCCGTTCGTGAACACGCCGGCGAAACATCCCGCGATGGACTGGGGTCCATTCCCCGAGCGCGACGAAGAGGGGGGCGACTACGCGATTGCGTCGGCCGCGATCACGGCGTTGCAACAAGCGCCGGCCGACCAGCCGTTCTTCATCTCCTGCGGGTTCCGGCTCCCGCATGTGCCGTGCTATGCGCCGCAAAAGTATTTCGATCTCTATCCGACGGAGACGTTGCAACTCCCGCCGGTGCAAGAGAACGATCGGGCCGACACGCCGCGCTTCTCGTGGTATCTGCATTGGAAATTGCCCGAGCCCAGGCTGAAGTATCTGCAAGACGAATCCCAATGGAAGCCGCTCGTCCGCGCGTACCTCGCCTCGACGAGTTACATGGACGCGCAGGTCGGCCGCTTGCTCGACGCGCTGGAGAAAACCGGCCGCGAGCAACAGACGATCGTCGTCCTCTGGAGCGATCACGGCTGGCACTTGGGCGAAAAACAGATCACCGGCAAGAACACCTTGTGGGATCGCTCGACCCGCGTGCCGCTCATGTTCGCGGGTCCGGGCATCACCGCGAAACAAAAGTGCGGCCGGCCTGCGGAGTTGCTCGATATTTATCCGACGCTGCTCGAACTCTGCACGCTGCCGCAAGTCGCGGGACTCGAAGGGCACAGCCTCGTGCCGCAGTTGCGCGATGCGAACGCGCAGCGCGCGTGGCCGGCGATCACCACGCACAATCGCGGCAACCACGGCGTGCGAACCGAACGGTGGCGATACATTCACTACGCCGACGGGAGCGAGGAGTTGTACGACATGCAGGCCGACCCGCATGAATGGAAGAACCTCGCGCTCTTCTCGGAACACGACGGCGTGAAGCGCGAGCTGGCGGCGTGGCTACCGAAGATCGACCTTCCGCCGGCCCCAGGAAGCAAGTCGCGCGTACTGACGTACGACGCCAAGACCGGCGCCGTGACGTGGGAAGGCGCGCCGGTCGGGCCGAACGATCCGATTCCGGAGTTGGAGTGAGACGCGCGGCGCGAGAATCAGAACCGCTTACTGACGTGCGCGGCTCGGAAAGAAGCGCGATCGAACTCCGTCCGAGCCGCGCACGTCAGTAAGCGGTTCCGTTGCGGGACGAACATCACTCCTGCAACTTCAAACCGTCGGCCGTTGCGATGCGGCGTGGGACTAACAACTCGGCGGGGCATTTGGCCCAGAGTTGCGGGACGCTGTAGAGCAACGGGAACGCGAAGCCGTTGCCGCTAACGCGCGCGAGGTTTCCCGCTTCACCCGGTTGCAGTTCGATCCGGTGCGTGCCACGACGGCCGACGTCGATGTTGCGCGACTTGATAAGTCCCTTCTCCGATACGCCTTTGAAGAGTTCAATCGACTTGCGGTTGTGAGCGTCCCACACTTCGAGGTCGAGCGACTTCGTTTCCTTCGGAATGTAGAAGTAAGTCGGGTCCTGCGTCAGGCCGCGAGGGCGTTCGGCGAAGGTCATCGGCTCGCGCGAGACGTACTTCTGCGCCGCGACGTCGTAACCCAAGCTCGCAAGGTTCGTCGCCAAGCCGCCGCGGCCGACTTCGATCCGGTACGTCCCGCTCTGCGGCGCGGCGAACTCGACCGTCGCGCCGTGCCTTGCTTTGCCGTCGGCCGCGTTCGAGATCGTTTGCGACGCGACCGTCGAGAGCGTCACATCGACGACCGGCGTCCAGCGCTTCGTCGCGAC
>CAMCTH010000566.1 GCA_945877965.1 Planctomicrobium piriforme
ATAGAACCAGCCTCGCGGCGGGTCGTAACTCCTTGGCGCGCCCCACCCTGAGGCCGGTAGCCGTTGTTCCGACAGGCATTCCGGCTATACTCACGGGCTTGATTGACCGACGTTCGACTCTCCGGGTTACGCCGGATTTACGTCCCCCATATTCACTTTCGAAGGCAAGCAGACGCGGCATGCGGTTCACGTTGATCGACAAAGTCGTCGAACTCGAAGCTGGCAAGCGGATTGCGGCGATCAAGAACCTCTCGCTGGCCGAGGAGTACCTGGCCGACCACTTCCCCGGCTTCCCCGTCATGCCGGGCGTGTTCATGCTCGAGGCGATGACCCAGGCAAGCGCGTGGCTGATCCGCGCTTCGGAAGACTTTGCCCATAGCAACGTTACGCTCAAAGAAGCCCGCAACGTGAAGTACGCCAACTTCGTCGAGCCGGGCCAACAGCTCCGCATTACCGCCGAGATCCTGAGCCAGGACGAGCGGGAAACCAAACTGAAAACCCAAGGCACCGTCGGTGAGATCCAAGTGGTCTCGGCAAGATTGGTGCTGGAACGATATAACTTGTCCGATCAAGATCCGGCCCACGCGGTGACCGATCAGGTGCTGACGCACAAGATGCGCGAGCTATTCGCGATCCTGTACAAAGCGCCGGTCGCCGCAACGTCTGCCTAACCGCAACGTAACCAAGCCGACATCTCGGACAATTAGCTGACATTCTGAAGAAGCAAAACAGTCTTACGACTGGTTCGATAGTTCGTGATTGAGCTCGCGCTACGCGTGGGTGGATGAAAGTCGGGGTCGTCGTTAGTCGTGGGCGTGGGAACCCGCGACGAACAAGACGGTGACTCTCGCGATCGTCCTGCGTGGCTCGGGAAGAGTTTTGTTTTTGGGAACGCCGCAGGCCGTCGGGCCGCGGTCCGGGGAGCGAGACGCGCACGGCGTCGTCGCCGAACTTTGGGTAGTTCGGTGCCGACAACAAGCCGGGCGTGATCGTCTTAGCGCTCGGGCTGCGCATCGCCGCGCCGACGGTCTCATTTCTTGGAGATCTGGAGATGGCTACGATGTCGCAGAGCGAAGTGTTCGAAAAAGTCCAAACCGTGTTGTGCGACGCCCTCGGCGTCGACGAAGACGAAGTCACGCCCGAGGCCACACTGTTCGGCGATCTGAACGCCGAGTCGATCGACATGCTCGACATCGTGTTCCGCCTCGAGAAGTCGTTCGACATCAAGATCAGCCGCAACGAGCTGTTCCCCGAAGAAGTGCTGACCAACCCGGAATACGTCCAGGGTGGCAAGGTCACGCCGACGGGCATCGCCGAACTGCGGAAGCGAATTCCGTTCGTGAACCTCGACGGCTTCGCCGCGAACCCGAACGTCAAGGACTTCGCCAACCTGTTCAGCGTCCAAGACATCGTGCGGTTCGTCGAAACGAAGCTGCCCAAGTAAGTCAGAAGTCAAAATGCAAAAGTCAGAAGTCGGACGTAAAGTCCGGCTTCTGGCTGCTTTCTTACTTCTGATTTTTGACTTTTGAGTTCTGACTTTATGCGCTGGATCTGGATCGATCGGTTCTTGGAGTTCGAAACCGGTAAGCGGGCCGTGGCGATTAAGAACGTCTCGCTCGCCGAAGAGCATCTGCACGACCATTTCCCCGGTCGGCCGACGATGCCGAACTCGCTCATCACCGAAGGGATCGCGCAGACCGGCGGCCTGCTCGTCGGCGAATACCATAGCTTCGAGAAGAAGGTGGTGCTCGCCAAGCTGTCGAAAGCCGTGTTCCACTTCCCGGCGATCCCGGGCGATACGCTGCGCTACGAAGCCGTGATCAACGACATCAACGACACCGGCGCGGCGATCACCGCCACGGCCCACGTCGGCGACCGCCTCCAGGCGGAAGTCGAAATGATGTTCGCGCATCTCGACGACCCACAGACTTCGCAAAACAACTTCGAGCCGAAGAACTTCGTCTTCACGCTCAAGCTGCTCGGCGTGTTTGAAGTGGGCCGCAAGCCCGACGGCAGCCGCCTGACGGAACCGCCGGGACTAGTGAATTTGGAACGAGTGTTGAAAGCAATCGGATAATAGGTTCAGGGTTCGCAGTTCAGGGTTCAGGGTTGAACTCATGTCCATCGAACGGTTTGAAGACATTGAAGGTTGGCAACGAGCGAGAGAACTAACCAAGCAGATTTACTCGATCTGGAATCAACCCAATGCTCCTCGCGACTTCGCACTTCGCGATCAGATGCAGCGAGCCTCCGGATCGATCATGCATAACATTGCCGAGGGATTCGATGCGGGAACGAACCCCGAGTTCATCCGCTTTCTCGGCTATGCCAAACGATCCTGCACCGAAGTTCAAAGTCAGTTGTATGTTGCGTTAGATCAAGCCTACATCAGTCAAACAACGTTCGAGGAGTTGTTCGAAGCGGCCCGCCTGACACGCGCCAAGATCGGCGCATTCATGCACTACCTAGCCCGCAACGATCGTCCCAACAAGTAACGATCGTTCCTACGAACTCTGAACCTCGAACCCCGAACCAGGAACCCCAGTCATGCGTCGTCGCGTCGTCGTTACCGGTATGGGCTGCGTCACTCCCGTGGGGAACGACGTTGAAACCATGTGGGCTTCGTTGCGTCGCGGCGGCACCGGCATCGGCAAGACGACGATCTTCGACGCCGCCAACTTCCCGACCAAGATCTCGGCCGAAGTGAAGAACTTCGACGTCTCGCAAGTCGGCGAGAAGCCCGAGGATTGGCAGCACCAAGCGCGCCACACGCGGTTCGCCGTCGGCGCGGCCAAGCAAGCCGTGAAGGCGTCGGGCTTGCAAGACGGCAAGGTCGACCCGACGCGGTTCGGCGTGTACCTGGGAAGCGGCGAAGGCCCGCAGGATTTCGATCGCTTCACGAAGATGATGCTCGCGGCGATGAAGAACGGGTCCGGCTTCGACGTCGCGGAGTTCACCCGCGTCGGTCTGGAAGTGCTGCATCCGATCGCCGAGCTCGAGCAAGAGCCGAACATGCCCGCCGGGCACATGGCCGCGCTATTCAACGCACAAGGGCCGAACATCAACTGCCTGACCGCGTGCGCCGCCAGCAGCCAAGCGGTCGGCGAAGCGGCCGAGATCATCCGACGCGGCGACGCCGACGTCATGCTCTCCGGCGGCACGCACAGCATGATCCATCCGTTCGGCGTCACCGGCTTCAACCTGCTCACCGCACTGAGCACGGCCAACGACGAGCCGGCCAAGGCGTCGCGTCCGTTCGACATGCAACGCGACGGCTTCGTCTTGGGCGAAGGCTCAGGCATGCTCATCCTGGAAGAGCTGGAACATGCTCGCAAGCGCGGCGCGCCGATCTTCGGCGAACTCGTCGGCTACGGCAGCACGGCCGATGCCTTCCGTATCACCGACACGCATCCCGAAGGGCGCGGCGCGATCAGTTGCATCAAGATGGCGCTAAACGACGCCGGCCTGAACCTCGACCAGATCGACTATATCAACGCCCACGGCACCAGCACCGAAGTGAACGACAAGGTCGAGACGCTGGCCGTGAAACAAGTCTTCGGCGAGCGGGCTTACAAGATCCCGGTCTCGAGCACGAAGAGCATGATGGGGCATCTGATCGCCGCCGCCGGCGCGACCGAGCTGATCGTCTGCCTGCTGGCAATCCGCGACAAGACTCTGCCGCCGACGATGAATTACGAAACGCCCGACCCGAACTGCGACTTGGACTACATCCCGAACGCGGCCCGCGACGGCAAGTGCGAACACGCCCTCAGCAACAGCTTCGGCTTCGGTGGCCAAAACATCACGCTGATCGCGTCGGCGTTTAAAGGCTAGGACGACGATAGCGCGGTTGATACCTGTATCTAGCTTCGCTTGCGGCTTCGCCGCAGCGAATCCAGTTCGACGCGATTGACCCGAGCCGCACGGCGGTCGATATTGCGAGCCTATCTCCTCGGTTCTTTTTAGGAGAAGCTCGCATGCCGCGCCGCGCTG
>CAMCTH010000567.1 GCA_945877965.1 Planctomicrobium piriforme
CACGAACAGCGTCGTCGTGGTGGCTTTTTCGTCGAACGGTACGGCCGTCGGAAAGAAGACGACCTCCTCGTCGCGGCTCAAATCATTCGCCTCGGCAGGCGACGCGAACCGGATCAGCCAAGCCAGCGCCAACCACACGCAGGTCCAAGGTCGAAATGCCATCGCAACGGCTCGCATCAAGGCGTGTGCTAGTTTCTGCATCACGCCGCCAACAGACCGCACGAGCCCGCACCGGTCAAGAGGCGGGACGGGTCGTTAGCGCACCGGCTCTTCGCGCGGCGGTTCTTCTTGTTCGAGCAGCTCTTGAGCCTTGCGCAACATCCACACGGCATCGTCCGACTGCAACGACGGGCTGTACGCGATATAGCCGTCGTCGGGCGTACTCCCCTTGTAGATCGTGCAGACGTGCACGAACTTGATCGGTCGGCGACCGAGTTCTTCGAGAATCTGCTCGGTCGTGGCTAGTTCCAAGTCGATCATGGTCGGGATTCCGCAGACGACGTGATCGCGACGCCCTTTACCGTGGCCGCCGCCGTTAAGCTGTACGTCCAACCATAGAGCGCGTTTTGCGCCCGGCGAGCAGTCGTAGGCAGGGTGAATCTGTGCCGAATCGGCTCGCTGCCGACGGTAACGACTATGCCGACGGCGTAGGCCTCGTTTCCCCGTCGAACGGGGCGGATATGATGGTCTCGGCCCTTTTGGGTTTCCTCTTTCCACCGCGTCACGCCGGATTCCGCATGCTTGAACCCGACCGAATTCGCCTTCCCGCAAGCCTCTCGCGGGTCGAATACCATGCGACGATCGACTCGACGAACGATGCCGCGCGAAGACGCGCCGCTGAGTTGCCGCGCGACGTCGGACTGCTGATCGTCGCCGAGGAACAAACGGCAGGACGGGGCCGCGGTGCGAATCGCTGGTGGACCGGCGCGGGAAGCCTGGCGTTCAGCGTCTTGTTCGATCCAAGCCGGTACGGCATCGCCGTTCGTTACGCCTCGATGGTGCCGCTAGCGGCGGCGATCGCCGTCGTCGACGTCGTCACGCAACACCTCCCCGGCCCGGCGATCGGCATCCGCTGGCCCAACGACGTGTACATCGGCGAACGCAAGCTCGCCGGCGTGCTAGTTGAAGGCTTGCCCGACGGCCGACAAATTCTCGGCCTCGGCTGCAACGTGAACAACCCACTGACGTCGGCCCCGCCGGAAGTTTCGGCGATTGTCGTCTCGCTGATCGACGAACTCGGCGGTCGCTTGGACCGCACCGAGTTTTTGTCGGAGCTACTGTCGGCTCTCGACGCCTCACTGACGCGCCTCGGTGAGAACTTTGCCGACGTCGGTCGCTTGGCCGACTCGCTCTGTTTACAGCGCGAGCGAGTGCTCAACGTGCAAGTTGGCGAAGAGCGCGTGACCGGCATCTGCACCGGCATCGCCGACGACGGCGCGCTCAAACTCGACACGCCGACCGGCCCACGGACGTTGTATTCCGGCGTGATGCTGAAGATCTAACACTATCGCAACCGACCGGCGAACTGGTGGCGCAAGCCCCCGGTAAATTACGAGTTCGCAATCACTTCTCGCGCGCACTCGGCGACCGTGTCGGATCGTCTTGTATCGCGCGCCGCTCGGAACTTAACAAACGCTGCAACTTCGTCGACATTCTTAATCCGGGCGACTTAATCAGTTCTTGCGGATTATATGGGACGTCGCGATCCCCAAAGCTTTCGTTTCTTTGTTCACCTAGATCTGATGCCAATTCATACAGTTCTTCCCTACCATCAGGACGCAACAGGACCATTTTCCAGTCATGTAACCGAATCGCCGTCTGCTCGCCCCAAACCCACCAGAGCTTTGCATGCGGCGTGCCGCCACGGTGTCCCCAAAGTGCTTCGGATTTCTCAGGCGTAACCATCATGTGTTGCCAAGCCAACCTCGCATCTCGTCCATCGAACAGACGATCGCGGGGCAGAGTTCCACCGGCTGCTGCGACGACCGAAGGCACCACGTCCATCGACGACAGCATTGTGTTGCATGTGGTGCCGAACGCGACTACTCCAGGCCAACGGATGATCGCCGGAACGCGGAGGCCCCCTTCATAAACCGTCACGCCGCCGTCGCGTAACGGCTTGTTCGATTGCTCAACGTCGCCGCGGCCCGGCAGCATGAACGCTCCGTTATCGGAGATGCAGAGCACCAACGTGCGCTCGCGAAGTCCGGCGTCGTCGACCTTTTGCAAGACGCGACCGACCGCCGTATCTAGCGCCGACAGCACCGCCAGAAAACGATGACGTGGGTCGGGATCATCTGGTTTGAATCCGGCTTTTTCGTACGCCTCCGACGGAGCTTGCCAATCGGGCCTCTCGCCCGCTTCGCAGTTAACGTCGCTCACAAAGTGGACCGCATTAAACGGCAGATAGACGAACCACGGCCCACCGCGATTTCGTTCGATGAAATCAATCGCAGCATCGGCAAACAGGTCGGTCGAATACTTGCCCATCAGATCGACCGGCTCGGTGCCGCGACGGAGATCATTCTGCTTGTGATAGAGATGCTTGTAGTAATGGATGTTTCCCGACGCGTGGCCGAGGAATTCGTCGAAGCCGCGCTCCGTCGGACGAGATCCCGGCGCGAAGCCGATGTTCCATTTACCGAAACAGGCCGTCGCATAACCGAGCGGCTTCAAATACTGCGGCAAGATTTTTTCGCTGTGCGGCAAACCGATGCCGCGCAGATTTTCTTCCGGTAGTAACTGATAGTTCAACCCGTTACGTTCCGGATGCCGACCGGTGAGCAACGCTCCGCGCGAGGGCGAACAGCTGGGCGAGCCGCAGTACCACTGCGTGAACCGCACGCCGTCGGCCGCCAATCGGTCGATATGCGGCGTGCGAGCTACTTTGTTGCCATAACAGCCGAGGTCACCGTAACCGACGTTGTCCAAATAGAGCAGCAAGACATTGGGCTGCGACGATTCGGCCTCTGCCGACGAAGCGACCGTCAAGAAAGACATGATCAATAAAGATCGGAGCATGATCACCTTCTCCATCGGACTGTCGAATCATCCGCAATATCGAATAATCTCTCGCAAAGCAGAAAAAGTGAACAGACTGTTTCCCCTCTCTCTCTCTCTTTGCGCCTCCGCGCTTTTGCGAGAGATTCTCCGTTACCGCTGCGCGAACAAACAGAACTCGCGGCGGTTGTGTTGCATCTGCCGCATGCGGATTTTTGAGAAACCCCAGCTTTGCACTCGGGCTCGATACTCTTCCGTGTCGTCGGCGTGCTTCCAATCGAGCAGCTTCAACGTCAGCAGCATCCCTTGAATGTCGACGTCGTCGTGCGTCACCAGGTCCTCGACCGTGTCGAGCGTGTACTTTGGAGCGACGTTCATGTCGGTCATCAACCAACTCACGCCTCGCAACTCGCGGCGCTTCACCTCGTTGCCGCGCATTCGCAAGTGCCGAAAGTTCGGATGATCGAACACCGCCGGATGCATTTCGGCCGGATCGATGCCGAGAACTTGCAGTCCCCGATTAAGCAACGCTTGGCACGAGCCGCCCGGCGCACACCCGATCTCGCAAGCTCGCTCGCCGCGGCGAACCGGCATTCGCGACCAACGAAGGGCCTCTTCCATTTTCAAGTAGGCCCGCGAAACGGCTTCGTACGGCAACGAGATCTCATCGAATATGCCGCCGGCGCGACGCGTGACGAGGAACGAAGCCCGATGGTAGCCGACCCACCAGAGATTCGGTTCGACGAGAATCACATCGAGCACCAAGTCGCCGCGATCCGTCGGTCGCTTCGTCCGCATTCCCGGCAACTCATCGGGGGCCGTGCGACGAAGCCGATCTTCGAGATCGCGCGACGCGGCCGTCTGGCCGACTTCGTAATCGTGATCGCCCGGCGCGTACAAGTCGCGCGGCCACACGTGCAGGGCATTGAAGGCTCGACCCGCCGCTAACTTCCAAACTTCGCGTGCGGCGGCTTCAGGATCGT
>CAMCTH010000568.1 GCA_945877965.1 Planctomicrobium piriforme
TGCACGCGAAGCTGGCGACGGGCTAAGAAACTTAACGCTGCGAAAACAAAAAAGCCCAGGGATCGCAATCCCCGGGCTTTCTGTATTACGACTGATCGTCGCTACGACCTACTCATCCGCGAGATGAATCGCGGCGAACGACGTCAGGCCGAAACCCGGCGTCATTTTCTTCATCGACGGCGGCTTGTGGGCGTCGAGGCAGTGGCCGTTGAAGTTGACGAAGATCGTCTTGCCGTCGGCGCTCAGCTTCATGCCGTACGTGCCGCCGGGAATGTAACCGGTCGTCTTCTCGCAGTACGGCGCCAAGAAGGCGAGGACCGTTTGCTTACCGGTGGCCCGCTCGTAGCGCACGAGCGGCGTCCCCCAACTGCTCGCCTTGCCGTGCGCGCCCGGAAGGTAATACAGATACTTTTCGTCGGGCGACAGTTCCATGACGGTCGTGTAGCCGCCGCCGAGCAGCACCTTGCCCAGCAGCTTGAGTTCGTCCTTCTTGATCGAGTAGCTGAACAGGTTCGTTTCCGCGTGCGTCACGCCGAAGATCAAGCCGTCGGAAGTCTCGCGCGTCGCACAACGCATGCCGGGCGACTTGCCGAACGACGTCTTCGTCGGCTCGATTTCGTGCGAGGCGAAATTGAACTTCATCAGTCGGTCCGGACCGTTGAACAGGAACGAGCCGTCCTTGAGCGGCGCACAGGCGCGATTGAAACCGACCGTGCCGTCGGGCGTCTTGAAGAACTCCTTCTTCGTCGCCAGTTCGATTCCCCACAGGGCTTGGCCTTCGCCCGCTTCGAGATTGCACCACCAGATATCGTGCGCCTTGTCATAGAACGACGTCGCCGTGCAGCGCTTCGGCGGCAGGCTCACATAGAGGCTGCTCTTGCCGGTCGCCGGATCGTACTGATAGATCTGCCCGCCGGTCACCTCATCGTCCCAACCGTGAGTCGGCAACTTGGCGCGGTTGCCGTCGTTCAACGTGCAGCTGAAATAAATCTTGCCGTCTTTTCCTTCGTCGATCTTGGCGTGAACCTTCGACCACGACGGGCGACCCGGCTTCGGCGGCACCAACTTGTTCATGTCGACGACTTGCGTCAGCTTTTTCGTCTGCGGGTCCCAACGATAGATGAAGCAGCGAGCATCGCCGCCGACGTCGTTGCCGTGATCGCCGATCGCGCAGTACGCGCTGCCGTCGCTCGCCGCACAGATGTCGCCCCACGACGACCAGAGCCGGCGCTTCGAAGCGTCGGTCCCGAGTTCATCGTGAAACGCGATGTCGACCGTCGGCGCTTTCTTAGCGACGTCGAACTTCACGTTCGGGTCCTTCGCCATCTCCGCGACGACCGTCTCCGGAATCGTCAAGAACTCGGGGGACGAGAGCGTGATCACGTTCTCTTTGAAGCCCGGCAGTTGCGGCGGCCACGGCACGGCAGGCAAGTCGGCCAACGACGGCTCGACGACCTTCGGCTTCACCACCTTCGGTTTGGCGGCGGGCTTGGTCGGTTTCTTTGCCGGCTTATCGGCAGCGATTAGCGGCAACGCAACGAAGAGAAGGCACAGCGCAAAACAAGGTCGAAACGACATAGTCGGCAACTCGCGGCAGGTTCGAAAGGGTAGGAATGCAGGCGGGCGAACTCGTTCAATTGTAAGCTGCAGCACTCCGGATCGTCACTTGTTCGCCACTTAATATTGTCGTCGGCGGTCGCTCCTACAGCGGCTCAAGGCTCATGCTCGCGCGTGACAATCCCACGGCCGCCGTTTATCGTAGAAGGGTCCGTTTCCCGCCTCGCTCCGAGTACCGGCCCGCCCTCCCGCCCGTCGAGCCGAACGTATTCCTCGCCTTTCGGAGATGACTCTCGATGTACGCGCGCATTCGCTTGGCTCTCTGCGTCGCTTGCGGTTGGCTTCTCCTCGTCGCATCCGCTTCGGCCCAGCCGCCGGAGAAGCCGTGGCTCTACACGACGGCCCGCGCGATTCCCAAGAACCTGACGAACCAAGGTAGCGGCTACTTTTCGATCATCGAAGGGAAGAACGGCCGGCTCTACATCGGCACCGCCAAGTACGGCGAGAACGCGTACCTTGTCGAATACGATCCCGTCACGCAGCAGATGACCGTCGTCGTCGATTGCATGAAGGAGATCGGCAGCACGGCGACCGGCTTCGCGGCGCAAGCGAAGATTCACACGCGCAACAACGTCGGCGCCAGCGGCAAGATCTACTTCGGCACGAAGCAGGGCTATCCCGAGAAAGAGAAGAACGAAAAGTTCACCGACTATCCGGGCGGCTACCCAATGGTCTACGACCCCGAGACCCGCACGACGAAGGTCTATCCGATCCCCGTACCGCATCACGGCATCATCAGCGTTACGCCCGACGAAGTCCGCAACGTCGCGTATGTTTCGACCTGCTCCGACGAGCGCCCCGTCGAGAGCTCGCGATTCCTAAAGCTCGACCTCGCGACCGGCAAGTATCAGGACCTCGGCGAAACGAATCACGTCTACGCCTTCATCGTCGTCGACTCGCTGGGTCGCGCGTACCATCCGCTCCGCGGCGGCGACATCCTGCGCTACGATCCGAAGACCGATAAGGTCGAACGCCTGAAGCAGACGATCGACGGTGCGCCGCCGACCGCCGAGTCGCACTTGGCCGACGAGAACAGTCACCCGATCAATTGGGAGATCGCGCCGACCCGCAAGACGCTCTACGCCGTGCCGCTCGGCGGCAATCAGCTTTACAGCTACGACCTGACGCAAAAAGGGGACGTCCTGCCTGGCAAGAGCCTGGGCAAACTCTGCGCGACGGCCGAGAGCACCGATTGCCGCGCCATGTGCGTCGCGCCGACCGGCATCGTTTGGGCCGCCGTGACGGCCGCGTACGGCAAGGGGCGCAGCTTCGCGCAGCTCGTACAATACAAACCGAACGATCCAGCCCCGGTCGAAGTCGGTCCGCTCGCCGTGCGGAACCCTGAATTCACGACGTTCACCGATCGCAAACTCGTCCCCTACCCCTGGCATCAAGGCTTCCGCCGCTTCGGCGACGGCAATCTGATTCCGACCTCCGTCATGCTCGGCATCTGCGCGACACGCGAAGCGCAGTACGTCCTCTCACTCGCTCCGTTCACGTTGCTCGAAGCCCGCAATCGTCCGCGGCTGCCGAAGCCGAGCGAGCGAATGCCGATCGCCGGCATCGCCACGCTTTATCGAACCAACTCGCACGCCGACCTGATCCTCGGCCGAATGGCACAGACCGATACGCTCGACGGCCAGGGACGGATTCCGACATTGCAAATGGCGTCGGTCTACGTCGATCAGGTCGGCGAGACCGACATCAGTCGCAAGATCGCCGCCGATCTCGGTTTCCCCGCCTGTAAAACGATTCCTGAAACGCTGACCCTGGGCACCGACGGCATCGCCGTCCGCGGCGCGATCGTCGTTGCCGAACATGGCGACTATCCCGACTCGCCGCTCGGCTCGACGATGTATCCCAAGCGTCCGTTCTTCACCGAGATCTTCAAGACGGTCGACAAGTACAATCACCGCGGGATGCCGGTCTTCTGCGACAAGCACTTGGCCGACACCTGGGTCGACGCCAAATGGATTTACGACGAATGCAAGAAGCGCGACATGCCGCTCATGGCCGGCTCGTCGTTGCCCTCCGGCTGGCGCGATCCGCCGATCGACGTGCCGCGCGGCGCGAAGCTGAAAGAAATTCATGTCATCTCCTACCACAAGATCAGCATCTATGGCTTCCACGGTCTCGAAGGGTTGCAGGCGTTGGTCGAACGGCGCGCCGGCGGCGAGACCGGCGTGGCGGCCGTGCAAACCTTGTCGGGCGACGAAGTCTGGAAAGCCGGCGAGCGCGGCGTCTTCGATCGCAAGCTGCTCGATGCGGCCATCGCCCGGATGCGGGTACGGTCGATACCCGAAGGCAAAACGCTGGAAGACATGGCGAAGAAACCGCTCGTCTGCATCATCGACTATCGCGAC
>CAMCTH010000569.1 GCA_945877965.1 Planctomicrobium piriforme
CGGACGAGCGAATCGATCAGATGGATGTCGTCGTACTCGGGATACAGATCTTCGTCGGGCTGCGTGAAGCCGATCTTTCGCAGGTCGAGCCATTGATCGGTAAAGTCGCTCACGAACCGCGCGCTCCGCGGATCGTCGAGCAAACGCTCGACCTGGGCATGCATCTCTTGCGAGTCGCGCAGTTTGCCGGCTGCGGCTGCGGCGAGCAGCTTGTCGTCCGGCAGCGAACGCCACAAAAAGTACGAGAGCCGCGCCGCCAAGGCGTAATCGTCCAGCGGTCCCGGCTTCTCGGCAAAGTACAAAAAGTCGGGCGAGCAGAGCGCTCCCTTGTAGCCGACCATCACCGCTTCATAGAGCGGCGCGCCGGCGGCAAGTCGGTCTTGCGCCAGCTTCACATAGCGATCGACTTCGCCCTGCGGCACCGGCCGATGAAAGGCGTGCCGCACGAACCGTTCGACCAAGTGTTTCACATCGGCCAGCGGATCGCGCGAGTCGGCGACGAGCGCCGGCGGCGGCACGGGGGGAGCCGGTTTCTGTTTCGGCGGCGCGACGAGCGGGACGTCGCCGAGCACGCGCGTATGACTCTCGGGAGGCCACGAGTCCCAGACGGGACCGTCGGCTTCGAACGTGTGCAAGGCGAGCGACGGTCCGCGGTACTTGAGATCGCGCTGATTGGCGCGATACGGCGCGCCGCTCAGGTTCATCGTCGGCACGATCAGGCGGATTTTCTCACCGGCGTTCAGCCAGGCCGTCACCTTCAGATCTTCGAGGTGATCGATCGGCGCTTCGAAGGCGGCCAGCAAACGCGACGACCGGTCGACCTCCGCGTAGAGCATGACGACTTGCGGCTTCTCACCGTCGAGCAACTTACCGTCGTGATAGGTGACGGTGCGCGCCCGAAGCATGAGGTTGTACGTTCCGGCATCGCGCGCGACGAAGTAGCCGAAGTAATGCGGCGGTCCCAACGTGAAGTTCGACAGCAGTGCCAGACCGTCCTCGGGGCGCGGCACCCCTTTCGGGAAGGCGAGTCGGCCTTGCTCCAAGAACGACATCGTGAAGAGCTTCCGTTCCGGTTTCGGCCGTAGCACCAAGGCTTCGTCGAGTGCGACGTCGGCCGTTTGCAGGAAGCCGTACTGCTGAACGTACGACATCGGCAACGCTTCGCCGACGACGTCGAACCCGTGGGCCGACGGATCGGACGGCAGCAGTTCGTGGAAGTCCTTGTGCGGCAGGGCCAGCAAGTCGCGGAGCGTGTAATCGAACTCGATGCGATTGAGCCGCCGCAACACGGTGCGGCCGAACTCTTGTTGCCGACGCAGATCGGCGGCGACGAGCGGCGGTGCGACGGCGTGAATAAACTGCTCGCGTTCGGCGGCGGTCGGCTGCTCGGCATCCGGCGGCGGCATGTCGCGGATCGCCGTCTTGTCGTGCAGCTTGACCCACGTCGCCCGCGCGGCGTCATTGCTCAGATCGTGCGCGAGGTTATCGACGCGCAGCCCCGCTTCGGCCGTGCGGCCGGAGTGGCAGTCGGCGCAGTATTTTGTGAGGAACGCCGAGGTGACGGGTTGCCATGCTTCGTCGACGGCGGCGCGCGCGAAGGACGGCGCGATGCTGAGCATCGTAAGAACGAGCACGGCGGCGGAGCGGGAAGCGATCATGCCGACTTCCTGCGGACGGGGCGGGTGATACGAGCGGTACGCCCAGTGTAGTCGACGCCGTCGTGAAAGGCACCGTCGCGAGGCCTTCGGGCGGCACGAAGAATTCTATTTTGTGCGCGATCGGCAGGCTCGCGAAACGCGCTTGCCGTTAGCGCGGCAGCGGTGAGCGTTCGCCGGCCGAGCGGAAATAGCCTTGCTGCAAGAAGCGGCAGGTCATCTCCAGCGATTGCGGCGCCGTGAGCATCGCCGAATGACGCAGCGGCACGACGGCGAAGTCGCTCGCGCCGGGGAGCATTGCTTCTTCGACGGCGACCGTGCCGTCATCGTCGCCCGGGACGCCCGCATGCCAACCTTCGCCGTCCCCTTTGCCGCCGGCGATGATGCCGAACTCACAATTCGGAATGACGAGGCGATCTTTGATCTCGCCGAAGCGCGGGCCGAGTTGTTGGCCGGCGTCACCCATGACGAACCGGAAAAGATCGCCCACTTGCGAGCCGGCCCAAAGGTTTGCGCGGACCGCGCCGTTGTTCGGCGGGCCGATCATGACATAGCGGCGCAACTTCGGTCCGGCGACGTTCGCTTCGTTCGCCGCCAGGAGATCGCCGAGCCAGTGCCGCGTCACGAGGTTGCCCATGCTGAACGCCACGATGTCGATCTCTTCGACGCCGTCGAGATGACGAACGACGCGGGCCAGCGAGCGGGCCGAATCGGGGATCGCTTCCCGCGTGCTCGGATAACCGAGTTGATAGACGGGCGTCTTCGTCGCGCCGTAGACGGCCGAGGCGACGTCGGCCATCGAGTGCCGCGTCCGTCCGATGCCGTGCAAGGTGAGGACGATCCGCTTCGGCAGCGGCGCGAGGCGCGCTTCGCGCTTCACCTCTTCGAGTTTCGTGCGGCACTGTTCGAACGTCCCCCAGGCCAAACGATCTTCGCCCGGGTTGAGCAAGCGATAGTGGCCGGTCGAAACGTTCCGCTGAATGCGGTACGCGTGATAGACCAACTCGTCGGCCCAATACTGCAAGCCGCCGAACGTGGCGCTCTCGATGTTCGGCATGCCGGTGTCGGACTGGTTCTGCTCGCCGAACACGAACTTCGACACCCACCACGCCGGCAACGAGGCGAGAAGCGACAACAGACGACGACGCGGCAGCATAGTTTGGGCAACGACTGACGGTGAGGTAAACGGTAGCGAACGCCCCGGTATTCTAGGCATTCACCTCCACGGCGTCGTGATGAGCTTTTGGCGGTATGAACTACGCAGTCGTAAAAGTTTGCCGCGTCGAGGCTTAAGAATCGTAGGAATCTATTAAAACCCGATAATCCGTTACCCCGATAAGACTTGCATACTCCACGATTTCGGTGTGCCGTGCAGGATCGTCGGCCCCGAAATTCCCGGCGTTTTGCGGGCATTCCGCAAAGTCGTCCGGTGCGAAGAGGCAACTTTTGGGGGATCGTATGTCGGTTACTTGGCGACGTTGGATGCTAGCAACGACTTGCGGCAGTGCGACTTTCTTGGCGGCCGGGGGAATCCAGGCGCAGACCGTTGCACCACTGCCGGCAGTGGAGACCGTCGTCGCCGGCCCGGCTATGGCACCGCCGTTTCTGGCAGCCGAGCCGATCGGCGTTGCGGCTCCAATCTACGCGGCACCCGCGCCGGGACAACTGGTGGCGGCCCAAGCTCCTGTGGTCGCTCCGCCGGAGCCGCCGCCGTTCTTGGCTGCCGTGCCGCAAGTGGGCGACGACGCAACGACGCCCGCCGCCGATCTGGCCGAGCAACTGCGCAAGACCGAAGCGCGCCTGAAAGCGCTCGAGAAGAAACACGACGACAACGCCAAGAAAGATGCGCAGGCCGACGCCGTCTTACAGTCGCTTCGCGAACGCTGGGATAAGGTCCAAGATCCGGCGATCACGACCGTCGACCAACAAACCCACAACTCGAGCGCCAAAAAGGCGAGCGAGAAAAAGTGGTACGACCGGCTGAGCATCCGCGGCTACATGCAGATGCGGCTGAACGAGGCGTTCGACACCGAAGCGGGTTCGGCGCGGCCGCAGCATGTTCTTGATCGTTCCATTAGCGACGATCAAAGCTTTCTGCTTCGTCGAGCGCGGCTGATCATCAGCGGCGACGTCTCGGATCGCATGTATGTGTATATGCAAACCGAATTTGCACAGACGCCCGACGGCGCCACCCAGAATCAACACTTTGCACAGATTCGCGACTGGTACGCCGACATCTATCTCGACGATTGTAAAATCAATCGTCTTCGCGTCGGGCAATCGAAAGTGCCGTACGGTTGGGACACGCTGCAATCCAGC
>CAMCTH010000570.1 GCA_945877965.1 Planctomicrobium piriforme
GGCCATCGCGACGATTATCGAAAATCATGTTTTCGCAGGCTGCGGCGAAGGACCGCTGCTCGCGACCGTTATCGACAACTTCGTTTTCGCCGGTGAAGGCTACGGGATGCCGATGTTTATGATTTGGGAAGACCGCGTTTTTGCGGGCCAGGGCGAAGGTCCGGCCATTTTGACCGGCATGGAGTGTGGACTAATGGCACTCGCCGCCGCAGCGGTCATGAGTTGAATGTCAGGCTCGAACGACAGGGGCAAGACTCTCAAGAGGCCCCGACTTAAGTCGCTATGAGCCTGATGGGACGTCCTTGAGAAGAGGCCGTCCAAAGAATCGGCCAAAACTTTTGGGACCGCTTACAAGTCTCCCTGAGGTTCGCTGAAACGGCACACTTCGTTGAGGCAATTCACATCGCCAAGTCTGGTTCGCGATTCGACTTAACGCAGCAGCGTACCGGCACCATTCCTAATCCGTTGGTTTAGTCCGCCAGAACCAACCGGAGACCGAGTCCGCGATAATTCTAAAACGAGGCTGACCCACTGCTGTCAGTGCGGTGGTCGATAATGTAGTCGTTCAGCACTCAAACCTAGGAATCAATGCATGACTCAAGCGATCTCGGCCACGAACTTCCCAATCCCCTACGGCGTAAGCGAACTCGATACGAACGTCGTGCCGGAGGCGGGATCGCCGCGACAGGTTCGTTGTTACGTTCACGGGTGTCGTCACCTGCTTCGAGTGCCAACCCGAGTGTTTCGGGGGGATATTTGTCCGGATCACGATATCCGTTGTCATAACTCGTTCGCCGGATCGACCTACAGTTACGCCGACCCCAAGCGAAACGTGATCGCTTCGCCCGTTCAGTTCGGAACGCGAGTCATACAGCACCCCTTCAAGTACGAGAGTCATCGTCTGGGTTTGGAGAAGTCGGAAGACACGCTGACCTGGAACGTCTTCCGCTCCCTGCAAGAGGCCGGGCAGCTAGCCGCCCTTGTCGAGTCGATTACGGGCGAGAAGTCCGCAATCGAACCGGACTTGTACCTGTGGGGAATCCGTCTGACCGACGACGAGTTCGAGGCGTGGCCTCTCTTGATCGCGGCCCGCGAACGGTTTGAACGACAACTCCCGGTCGAGCGTCCGTTTACGGAGCCCGACATCGCCTTGCACTTGCCTGGGCGGTACTTGATCTTGATTGAAGCCAAGTTCACGAGTCCGAACACGTACTACGAACCCGGACCACGCAAGGATGCCAAGTCGCTGACGTTCGACGAACTACTCGGTCGCTATACCGATCCGGCGTTACAAATCCTCGATCAAGAACAAGCCCGGCGGGCACCGCGGGTCTATCAACAGCTTTGGCGAAACACGGTCTTCGCCGAGTGGATGGCGTTAGCCGACCACCCCGGGACGAAAGCCTACCACTGCAACCTCGTCCGAGACGGCGAAGAGCTCGCAGCGGAGCCCGAGTTCCGACGACTCATCTCGCCCGATTTCCAAGACCGGTTTCATCGCATCACATGGGAGCAGATTTACAACCTGACGGCAGAATGTGACCGACTGGAAACGATGCGTCGGTATCTCGTCAACAAGACGGCGGGGCTACGACCGGCGTTTCGGCTGTAAAAGTCGAAGACTTCCGATCCAGCTTTTGCGATCATGACATTCCGCTTCTATGGGAAGCAGAGACGACCGTCGTCGCTCGTTTGAACAACGACGCGACAACCAATCAACTTAACCAACGAATCCTATGGCCAAGAAGAAAACCGTCCGACCGGCTCGCCGCGATGCAGAGCGACGACTTCGGCAGACCGATCGGCTATCGCGAGTCCTGCGGGTGTTGCAGTTGATTCAAGGTCGAGGACGCTGGAACGCGGCGGGTATTGCCGCCGAACTGGAATGCTCGGAACGGACCGTCTTTCGTGACCTGCAAGTCTTGGAGATGGCGGGCATCCCCTGGGTATTTGAGGAAGTTGCCCAGTGCTATCGAGTTCGTCCGGGCTGGCAATTTCCGGTAATGAACCTGACGGACGACGAGCTACTGGGACAAGTCACCGCGACCGTCATTGCGGGAGCCAAAGGGCTGCGGGTAGGAACGGGATCGAGACCGGCTACGAGTAAAATGGCGGCCACGCTTTCCGCCGAACGTCAACAGCTATTGGAAGATGCCGAGCAGCTCGTCTCGGTCCTGGACCTGAAGTTGGCCGACCACAGTCGCAGCAACGAAATCATCCGGACGATCCAGTGGGCCTTGCTCGACAACAAGCAACTCTCCGGGCAATACGGTAGTCCGTATCAGGAAAGCCCGGTAAGGGTCACGCTGCACCCGTACCGTTTATGCCTGGCTCAACAAGCGTGGTACCTCGTGGCTCGACCGGTAGACGAAGTGCGACCCAAGACCTACCGCGTGACGCGGTTCAAATCCTTACGGGCCTTGGGGGCCATCGCCGACGTACCGGATCAATTTGATCTGAAGGGCTATTTCGGTAATGCGTGGGGCGTCTTCCGGGGTGCCGACACCTTCGACGTGGAGTTGTTATTCTCCAAAGACGCGGCACCGTTGGTGACTGAAACCGTCTGGCATTCGACACAGCAGGTCAAACAACACGCCGATGGTACCGCCACGCTGACGTTTCAAGTTGACGGCTTAGAAGAAATTCTTTGGTGGGTACTGGGGTGGTCCGGCCGGGTAAAGGTGATTGCCCCTCGGCAACTGAAAGAGTTGGTCATCGGCCAGCTTAAGCAAGCAATTTCAATGAATCAGAAATAAGGAGAGCGATTGCGGACGACCGAAAAAAATTCAACTCGTTGCGGCAGAGTGATCGCCATCGGCGACATCCACGGCCATGCCGCTGCACTGGAGTCCTTGCTTCAACGGATCGCTCCCCAACTGGAGGATACGATCGTCACCTTGGGCGATTATGTGGACGGCGGTCCGGACAGTAAGGGCGTCTTGGACCAACTAATCGAGTTGGAGTTCCGCTGCAAACTGGTGCCGCTTCGAGGCAACCATGAAGAAATGATGCTGGGAGCCCGCCACGCTCACTCTGACTTCGAGTTCTGGAAGAACTGCGGAGCCATCACGACCCTCGATTCATATGGGGACACGGGCAGGTTGGACCAGATCCCGACTGCCCACATTGATTTTGTTGAGCGATGTGTCAACGATTTCGAGATCGACACCCACTTCTTTATTCACGCCAACTATTTTCCCAACCGCTGGCTGAAAGACCAAGATCATCGGACCCGGTTCTGGCTACCGCTCTCTGACGAAATGCCGGGACCACATTTCTCCGGCAAGACCGCCGTCGTCGGACATACTCCGCAGCTTACGGGACGGATTCTCGATCTGGGTTATTTGAACTGCATCGATACCGGGTGCGGCTACGGCGGATATCTGACGGCACTCGACGTGAATACGGGTGAGCTGTGGCAAGTCAACGAGCAGGGACGACCTGTCTAGCATCGCGTGGCAAATCGAAATTTTTTCCACGCCACTGACCCATTGTTGTCGGCTGCTCGGGGTATGGAGTACGACACGCGGCTTATTTCATCGAAGCCGAGGCACGACCCGCCGTCGTTGAGACGGCAGCGTGAACTCGCTCGGACGGAGCCGTAGTGAATTGACCATCCTTCAACGCCGTTCAATTGGTATCGCCCTGACCGGCTCGTCTCGGCGAAAGAATGATCGAGCGGCGGCATTCAAAAAGATTGCACTGCCGTTTTCTCAGAGTAAGTTAATCATCTCGCCCCAAGTAGGCGTGCGAATACCGTGTTAACAACAACTAAACCGAAGGAACCAGGCCGTGAACCCAGACGAGGCAGTAGGCCAGGCCGAGATAATCTCAACGGATGAGTCGCCTTCCGACGTCGCCCTGGCATTCGATGAAATAATTCGAGTACTTAATCAGGCTCATACTGACGCTGCGGTAATTCAACCTACGGCACTGTACAACGAGGGCTGGT
>CAMCTH010000571.1 GCA_945877965.1 Planctomicrobium piriforme
GGCGCTGGTCTACCCGTTCGTTTTTTGCTCGATGCTGTTCGCGCCGATGACGCTCCACTTCTTCGCGCTGTTCCCGCGTCCGCTGGGTGTGGTCCGCGCGCGGCCGCGACTCTCCGCCGTCGTCATCTACTTGGCACCGGCCCTCTGGATGTTGTTTCTCTTCTACCAGATCTGGCGAATCGACGAGTTGTACGAAATCCCCAGCGCAACGGTGGAATTGACGACGCTGCTGACGCAACTCGCCGGCACGATCTACGGCTACCTCGCGGCGTCAACGGCCATGTATCTCGTCGGCTTCGGCGTGTTGATCTACCGCTTCTTACGCGGACGAACGACCCAAGAACGCCGCCAGGTGCAAGGCTTGCTCGGCGCGGTGATGCTCACGACCGGCCCGGTCGGTTACTTGCTTTGGACCGCGTTACACGACCGCGCGGAGTTCGCGTTCGGCCCGCTGCCGAAACTGATGATCTACGTGACGAGCCTCGTCTTCACGACGGCGTACGGCCTGAGCATCACGCGTTACAAGCTGATGCAAGTCGGCCGGATCGTGAATCGCGGTATTCTCTACGTCGGCATCAGTTCGCTGGCGACGGTTTTGTTCTGCACGCTCGTCGGTTTGGCGACGGCGCTGGTCGGTCAGTACTACTTCCGATGGGAAAACGCGTTGATGGCCGGCCTCACGGCGATGGTCATCGTCGTCTTCCTGGGCTGGTTTCGTGATCGGTTCCAAAAATCACTCGACCGGAGTTTCTATCGCGAAAAATATCGGCTCGACAAAGCGGTGCGGCAGCTCGGAGCCGCCGTCGATCGACTCGTCGAACCGACGCAACTCGCCAAGCAACTGTTGCTCGGCGCGAACGAGACGATCGGCATCGCGCGGAGCGTGATGTATCTCCGCGATCCCGACGGCGACGGCTTTTTGCGGGCCGAAGCGCTCGCGTGGCCGAACTCGCCGGCGCGCTTCGAGCCGACGCATCCGCTGATCACCGAGTTGTCGCTGGCCGGCGTGTTGAAATCGACGCCGACCGGCGGGCCGCGCGTGCTGCACGAAATCGGAGCCGAACTCGGCTACTTGTTGGAACTCGAAGGAGCGACGATCGGCGTGGCGTTTTTCGGAGCCCGCGACGACGGCGCGCCGTACACTCCGGAAGACTTGAACTTCCTGGCGGCGCTGGTCCGCACGACCGCGCTGGCGCTCTCGACGGCGCAGGGGCATCGCACGATCTTGTTGCTGAAAGAAGAGTTGCAAGAAAAGATCGCCAAGATTTCTGATCAGCAGCGCCGCATCTCCTATCTGCAAGGCGAACTCTTCAGCCGCAACGACATGGAGCGGCATCCCGACGATCCGCGGGAAACGCCGGCGACGGAAGCGGCGAGCGACGGCTGGCGGAGCGAGATTCACGGCTCAAGTACCGCCCTGCGCGACGTGCTCGATCAAGCGGCCAAGGTCGCGCTCAGTCCGTCGTCGGTGCTCATCCGCGGCGAGAGCGGGACCGGCAAGGAACTGCTGGCCCGCGCAATTCATCATCACAGCCCGCGCAATGCCAAGCCGTTTGTGACGGTCCATTGCGCCGCGCTCTCGAGCAACTTGCTGGAAAGCGAACTGTTCGGCCACGTCAAAGGGGCGTTCACCGGGGCCGATCGCGAGAAGGTTGGTCGCTTCGAAATGGCCGACGGCGGGACGCTGTTTCTCGACGAGATCGGCGACATCACGCTCGAGACGCAAACCAAGTTGCTGCGCGTGCTGCAAGAACGAACTTTCGAGCGCGTCGGCGGCGTGCAGACGATCGCCGTCGACGTCCGGCTCGTCGCGGCAACGCATCAGAATCTCGAAGAGCTGATCCGCCAGGGTCGCTTCCGCGAAGACCTGTTCTACCGCCTGAACGTGATCAGCTTACGCTGCCCGTCGTTGCGCGAACGGAAGGACGACATCTTCGAACTCGCCCTGCACTTCTTGCAGGTCTACGCGCGACACACCGATCACTGCCCAACGCGAATCGACGAGGACGCGATCGAAGTGCTGACGTCGTATGACTGGCCGGGCAACATTCGCCAGTTGGAGAACGCCATCGAGCGGGCCGTCGTGCTGTGCGACTCCGACTCGATTCGGACGCTCGACCTGCCGCCGGAAGTGATCTCGGCGGTAAGCGACAAATCCGTGGGTGGCAAGAATCGTCTGCAGGCTCGCGAGACCGCTCCGCCGCGACGAGCGCGGATGCCGGCTGCGGTAACGACCGTCGTCAGCTCGTCGGTCGGACTCAGCGACGAGCTCGATCTGCTGGAACGCGAACGGCTGTCCGAGGCCCTGGTTCGCTCGGCAGGCAACAAGGCCGAAGCGGCACGACTGCTCGGCGTGCCCCGAAGCACGCTGTTTAGCAAGTTGCGGAAGTACGGGTTGGATTAAGCCTCCGTCGTCCGTTCGCGGCTACTGACTTCCGCGACGTTCGACGGCGGCAGAACCGCTTTTGAAGTCGTAGAAATGTCGATTCGTCGATCCTAGTCGCTGTTGATTTCCTAAGACCCGAGCCTCGGCGGCGGCGCGGCGCATTTCCATATCGTGCGGCCGGTCGTCGTTGATTTCGTGGTAGATGATTTCCGCTTCATCAAATCGTCCGAACATCATCGCGGCCCAAGCTCGGGCGGCCTTGGCACAGCAGGTCGGATCAAGTTGCTCGCTCAACTCGGCTTCCCGTTGCGCCTCTGCCAAGACCTGGGGATTTGTACCGCCGCCGTAGGTCGATTGCAGATACAACGCCACCGCCAAAGCGTAATGTGCGCGACCGATATCGGGGTCGAGCTGCATGCTTTGTCGCAGCACCGGCTCGGCAAGACTTCCGATCTTCGGCACCGGCGTGTTGTTATTAAATCGGAGAAGCAGACCACGGCCATGTATGTACCACGCCATCGCGTCCTCGCGCATCGGGGACCGCGGATTACTCATCTCAAATTCGCCGCGAAGAAACAAGCGAGCCGCCTCGAACGCCCGTGAGGTGCTCGCCTCCCGGTCAGGCAGCCATTCGCGGAGACGTTTGCTCCAGGCAGGCCAAGTCGTAGCCGAGAAAGGTTCCCGCTGCAGCAGGGCCGAGACTTCGCCGGTCGTCGGCATGCTCGGGTAAAAGGGAGCAGCTTTCGCCGACAGAACTAGCGCCTTGGGAACGACCACTCCGGCAAAGAGGGCGAAGGCGACGAGCGGCGCCAACCCAACCAACGCGAGCCGCAGCCGATCCGAAATTCGACCGTCATTGACGACGCGGCCGACGTCGTCTTTGACTGCGGTCGACATCGGCACGTCGTCTCCGATCGACGGCAAGTTATGTTGTGACTCGTTCGGTTCGCGAACTCGAGTTTGATACCACGACGCACCGACGACCGCGATCAGAACGACGGCGGCCGCATACACGGACGGCGGAATCTCTTGGGCCGTGAGATCGTTGAACCCGAGATGCGGATAGTGCATCGCCAGAACAGACAAGGAGTTGTTGAGCACATGCAAGAGCATGGGGATAAATAGCGAGCGGGAAGCCAAGAAAGCAAGATGCAACAAAACCCCGATGGCAAACGTAACCAACGCGTGACGCGGGTCTAAATGCACTAAACCGAATAACAACGACGTGAGCAGTACGCCGGCGACGACGCCGAATCGACCGACCAATCCGCGACCTATGAAGCCGCGAAACCACAACTCTTCGCCGATGCCCGGTCCCAAACCAATAATGAGCAGGCCGTACATCAAGGGCCAAGCCGTCGTCATACTGAAGGCCGAATCAACGTCGATCAGGGGCGGCAACACCTCCTTGGCAATGCCCCAGGGCTATCGCACCATAACCTGTGATCCGAACAGGACTTGCTCAAGATAGTCTTCGTTCCATCCTGCGGCGAGGCGTTTGTTTTTGACGCCGACTTTTCGGGTGCGGTCGTTTTTCAGTAGGGAGAGTGCGGTCCGGCGGAGCGT
>CAMCTH010000572.1 GCA_945877965.1 Planctomicrobium piriforme
TGAGCACGCGATGCACGCCGGCGATCCACTCCTTCGACCAATCCAAGTAGTGCTCGGCCTCGCGCCGATCTTGGTAGACGTCGTACTTGTAGCCGATGTTGAACGGCGGATCGGCGAAGACGAGATCGACCGAGCCGGCGGGAAGCGACGCCAGACCGGCGACGCAGTCTCCCTGATGAATGCGATTGACGGGCACGGACGGCGAGTCGCTGAACGATTGTGCGGCAGACGAAATTTCAGAGGACATCGCGAGAGGGCTCGATGACGAATAGGACCGCGGCTAGAGCGGCAATTTTAGCGAATCATCGGCGATTCGACCATCGGGTGCGACCCATTTCATCGCGCTGCTCGCAGTTATGGGGCTTTTCCGGTATTCCACCAAGAAATCAGGCGCCCCCCTAGTTCAGCAAGGACATAGATCCATGCCCCAACAATCACGCTAATCCAGAACCCGGTGAAGAAGTAGGCAAATAGCACAAGCGCGACAACCACTCCGACCCACCAACGGGCGAACAACACACCCGTTGCTGCGCCGACTCCTGCCCAACAGATGAAACCAACTTTCATCATCTCGAAATAGTTCTCGTACGTCACCGGCATCGCGTTGTAATAGCGACAGTTTGCAGACCAAAGAGCCATCACAGCCGCCAAAATCGTCACAGCGACGAGACTGCGTTTTAAAGTGAATTGAAACATGTCGACTGACGCCACGACAAATCTGGCGACGACGAGACTTATCGCTGTTCGATGCGGTAGAGATGCGTATCCGTCCGCAGGAAGATCGACTTTCCGGCGACGCTCAGGCTCGCCAACGTGCGGCCGTCGACCGTGTTCTCGGCCAGCACCTTGAACTCTTTGCCGACGGCGATGACCGTGCACTTGCCGTTCTCGTCGAGCAGGTAGATCCGACCGTCGGCCAGCAGCGGCGAGGCGGAGAAGTTGCCGCCGACGCGGTCCTGCCAAATCTCGGTACCGGTCTTGGCATCGACGCACGTCGCAATGCCGCGATCGGCGATCAAGTACAACTCATCGCCGACGAGCAGCGGCGACGGATTGTGCGGCGCGCCCTTCTTCAACGTCCACACGAGATGCGACTCGGTGACGTCGCCCGTGCCGCCGAGGCGGACGGCGATGACGCTCGGCGTGTTGTAGCCGGTGCAGATGAACGCGAGGCCGTGACCGACGACCGGCCGCGGGACCAACGAGTAGCCGTCGTACTTGCACTGCCAAAGTTCTTTGCCGGTCGTCGGGTCGTACGCAATCACGGCGTCGCCGCCGCTGCTCAGGAGTTGCGTTTGACCGTCGACGTCGACCAACAACGGCGTGGTGTACGCCATTCGTCCTTGGCGCGGCATCTTCCACTTGATTTTGCCGGTCGCTTTGTCGAGCCCGACGACGTACTGCACGTCGGTCCCGTCGCAAGAGAGCAGCAGCAGATCGCCGAAGACGACGGGCGAGCCGCCGGGGCCGTGCTGATGTTTGTAGACCAACTCTTGCGTCTTCCAGACGATCTCGCCGGCCGTGGTGATGCAGGCGGTGCCGTGACGACCGAAGTGCAGATACAACATATCGCCGTCGAGCAGCGGCGTCGGCGAGGCGTGACTGTTCTTTTTGTGGATTCGGCCCGGGTCGGCGATGTTGAACAGCAGCACATCGTGCAGGACCTTGCCGGTCTCGCGATCTAAGCAGATCGCGCGGAGTTGAATCGGCGGTTGCTTCGGATCCGGCGGCTCGGCCACTTCGGCCGGCTTCTTAACCTTGTCGTCGGCCGGTTTTTTATCGGTGTCGTTTTTCTTATCAGCGGCGGGTTTGCCATCCAACAGCTTATCGAGATTGAGCGGCGGCGCGGCCGGCGGAGTCGCCGCCGGCGACGGTGCGGTCGAAGGCGCGGCATCCTTAGCATCGGCAACTAAACGGAACGGCGAACTCGATGGGCCCGCGACCGGCGGTGCCCCGGCCGGCGGCGGAATTTCGATCGACGTTGTGATCCACACCTGATTGCCGTTGATGACGGCGCTCGACCAGCCGAGCCCGAGGATCGGCGTCTTCCAGACGACGTTCTTTGTTTTCCCTTCGGTGTCGCTCCACTCGAGCGGCAGGCCGGTCTGCGCGACATGCCCTTCCCCGCCCGGTCCGCGGAACTGCGGCCACAACAACTCACCGCCGGGCATAGCCACCGTCGTCGGCGCAGGACCGACAAGCGCGAGCGAAACACAGAGCAACCAATTCATGACGGGAAACTCCAAGGCAAGGCGGGAAGCGGAAGCGGCGGGGCGGGCAAGTTCGCGGGGCGTGCAGACGTCGGGCGGGTAATGATCGGCGAGCCGATGCTGAGTATACTCAGCCGCTTCACGACCTGCCAACTTTCGTATTTCGTGGCCCTTTTCGGAACAATCCATGTCCGATCTCGATTTCACTCGCACGCCGCTTCCCGCGGGAATTGCCGCTCCGACCGTCGCGACGATCCTCGCTTTCACCGAGGGGCCGGCCGTCGATGCCGATGGGACGCTGTACTTTTCCGACATCATGAACAATCGGATTCTGAAGCGCGCGACCGACGGCGCGATCTCCGTCTTTCGTGAGCCGAGCGGACGGACGAACGGCAACACGTTCGATCGCGAAGGGCGGCTGCTGCATTGCGAAGGGGCCGAGTTCGGACCGGGCGGCGGCCGACGCATCACCCGCACCGACTTGAAGACCGGCAAGTACGAAGTGCTGACCGAGACGTACGACGGTCAACGCTACAACGCGCCGAACGACATTTGCGTCGACGGTCGCGGACGGATTTATTTCACCGATCCGATGTACTACGACCGGACGCAAATGGAGATGCAGCTCGAAGGGGTCTATCGGATCGACCTCGACGGCAGCGTGACCCGCATCTTGGAGCAACCGGCGATCGAGCGCCCGAACGGCATCGCGGTGACGCAAGACTCGCGGCAACTCTATGTGATCGATAGCTGCCCGATCGTCGGCGGGAATCGAAAGGTCTGGGGTTTCGATCTCGACGACCGCGGCACGCCGAGCAACCAACGGCTCGTATTTGACTTCGGCGGCGGGCGCGGCGGCGACGGCATGCGACTCGACGCCGACGGCAACCTCTGGGTTGCGGCAGGAATCATGACGCCGCGCGGCCCGCACGAAGCGACGACCGTGCCGACGGGGATCTATCACATCGAAACGTCGACGGGCCGGCTACTCGGCCGCGTGCCGATCGGCGAAGACGTGATCACGAACCTCGCCTTCGGCGGCCCGGACGGTCGGACGGTCTACGTCACGGCCGGCAAAACGATTTTTACGTTCCGCGCACCGGTCGCCGGGCAAGTGGCATGGCCCGTGTGGAAGTAGATGCAAAAGTTAGAATGCAGAATGCAAAACGACCGGAAGTTTATCCGCCGTTTTGCATTCTGCATTTTCACTTCTAACTTTTGGCAAACTCTTGCATGTACGTCGCCAGGGCTTGCACCCCTTCGATCGGCATCGCGTTGTAGATGCTCGCGCGGATGCCGCCGACCGAGCGATGGCCCGGCAAGTAGTGCAGGCCGATCGCTTCGGCCCCCTTGATGAACTTCTTCTGCGCTTCGTCGTCCTTGAGTTTGAACGTCACGTTCATTAGCGAGCGGCAATCTTTCTGCGCGTGACCGGTGTAGAAACCGTTCGAGCCGTCGATGACGTCGTACAGCAACTTGGCCTTCTTCTTGTTGTGCTCGAACATCTTGTCGAGCCCGCCGATGTCCTTCATCAGCCAGCGCGTGACCAGCATCATGATGTAGATCGAAAAGACCGGCGGCGTGTTGAGCAGCGATTTTTCCTTGGCGTAGGCGGCGTAGTTGAGCATCGTCGGCAGCTTGTCGGTGCTGCGAGCGAGCAGGTCTTCGCGAATGATGACGGTCGTCACGCCGGCGGGGCCGGAGTTCTTCTGCGCGCAAGAATAAATGAGGCCGTACT
>CAMCTH010000573.1 GCA_945877965.1 Planctomicrobium piriforme
AGCGACTCTGCAACCTCGCGCTCGGCCCGCAATCGCCGAGCGGCGGCCTGTCGCTGTTCATGAGCGGTTCGTCGTCGAGCAAGGTTCCGGAAGACGTGCAGAGCTTGGCTTACGCCCAATTGAAGACGCTCGAAGCGTCGCTCAAGAAATCGCTGGCCGGCAAGGTGAAGCTCGACGATTACACCCGCGCCCACATCCAAGACACGATCGAGCGCATCCGCAAGACCGTCGAATCGGAAGTGGCGACGGCCCGCCCGTAGAAACGATCGAAATCATTTAGCCGCGGGGCTCGTCCCCGCGTGTTTGCCTGGAAACGAAGCCGACAAGCCGCGCGACCCCTGGTTCGCGCGGCTTGTCGCATTTCCCGCCGACGAGTATCCTGCACGGAGTCATTCTTCGCCGTCGAGATCGTCTTCGTGAAACTGATCGTCGCCGTCATTCAACCGACCAAGCTCAAGGCCGTCCGCGAGGCGCTCGTCGGCATGGAAGTGACGCGGATGTCGGTCGCCGACGCCCAGGGTTACGGCCGACAGCGCGGAAAGACGGAGCTCTATCGGGGGAACGAATACCAGTCGAGCCTGCTCCGCAAAGTGGCGGTCGAGATCCTGGTGAACGACGATTTCGTCGACCGGACGCTCGAAGTGTTGCAAGCCGCGGCCCGCACGGGTCCGGAAGGCTCAATCGGCGACGGCAAAATCTTCGTCATGTCGTGCGAGCGGGTCATCCGCATCAGCGACGGCATGACGGGCCCCGAAGCGGTTTGATTCTCCAATACGCTTAGCTGCGGGGGTGCGCCCGCAGCTGATTGCTTACTACTCCCACGAACGCGAAGCCCATCCTATGTCCGTCGTCCTCTTGTCGTCCGATTTGATGAGCACTTCGCGGATCGCCGGGGCGGCGAAGCAGATCGGCATTGAATGCTCGATTGCGCTGTCGCTCGCCGCCCTCGATTCTAAGTTGGTCGAGGGGACGCGGCTCGTGCTGATCGACCTGACGATGCCGAGCGTCGTGCCGAGCGTGTTGGTCCCGAAGATTCGGACGGCGCTCAAGGTTCGGCCGCACGTCGTGGCGTTCGGCCCGCACGTTCACGGCGAACTCTTGGAAGAGGCCGAGACCTCGGGCTGCGATCGCGTGCTAACGCGCGGCGAATTCTTTTCGCGCGTCGTCGAAATCCTGAGCAGTACCGTCGCTCCGGCGGAGTAAGGGTTCGCTACTCCGTCGGCGGCGGAGTCACTGAGACTTCCGAGGCCGCTTCGTTCGGCGGGACGACCGGGACGCCGGCCGCATCAGTCGCGAGTGGCGGCAGGCCGAACGTTTCTCCTTCTTCCAGGAACGTTTCGTCGAGTTCTGCGCCGTCGACGTCGTGACGGAGCAGCAAGTAGATCGCCGTCGAGGCGGTCCAGAAGAACGCGAAGGCGAAGCCGAGCACGATCACGTCGATGACGCCGGCCCAGAACCAAATGAGCCACGCACCCCAGGCGTCGGCGCCGCTGTGCGGGGCCGACTTGTTCAGGGCCTGCAGCATCAGTTCGCTGCCGCTCCCCCAACTCGCGCTCCAGGCGGCCAGCGTTTGTACGGCGTCGGCGAAGAGGCTGACGATGGACAGGCCGAGCGCGCCGAGGATCGTCGCCGTCACGGCATAGAACAGATAATGAATCGGCCGCTGATAGACGTACGAATACGACCGGCTCAGGGCGTCGAAGCTGTCGCTCCCTTCACAACTGACGGCCGCATGCATCAACGGCCAGCCGACGCTCAGGCCGACGAGCATGATTGCCGCGATGAGACCTGTGAGCAGCACGAACGGCCAGAGGATGCCGCCGAACAAGAGCGACAGCTTCATCAGCAGGCCGATGAGCATGGCCGGAATGGCGACGACGGCGACGGCGGCCAGCGGAAAAAGCGGCGCGGCAAAGTACGACTTCCACCGCTTGCTCGCATGCCGCAACGCCGAGCCGAGCGAGATCGCTTCTTCGCGCGCCAACTGCACGACGACGGCCCGCGTGATTGCTCCGCCGATCAATCCCCAGATCGCCGCGGCCCAGATCGCGCACAGCAGCAGAAACGCCGCGCCGGTGAACGTCCGCGAGACTGCGAATAGTTGCCGCCACGGGGCACTCAAGCGCGCCCAGGGATCGACAAAAGGATTTATAACCGGGGCGCCCATGTTCGGGCCTTCCTGGCTTTTGATATCCGCTGGTTCAGGCACACGTTCGAATATCATGTAGTAGAGAGATGCGTACGACGTGCCGCCGTGCCAAGGACACGACTCGTAACCCTTCAACAGATTCTGCAGCGGCGTCTCATCGGTACCCGAAAAAACTTTCGCCAATCCCCACCAGCCGAAAGTCGTGGCCAGTACGCCGACGGTCGCAAGCGTCAGTAGTCGGGCTTGGATCGAGAGGCGGAAGACGCGGCCGAAGATGAACCAACGTCGATACTGATCCCACGCGATGCCGGTCGGTTTCGTCGCGCGGTCCGTCATGATGTCGTTCTCGCCAAGAGGGGAAGGCCGGGTGCGACCGCATTATAGGGGCCGAAGTCGGGGTCGCAACGGCTCGCGGTCGCACGGCGGAAGGCCTATTCGGCTTCCTCGTCCTCGGGACCGGGCTCCTCTTCATCCTCGCGCAGGCGCGACGAGGGGAAGGCGTAGTTCTCGCCGAGCCAGCGGCCGAGGTCGATCTGCCGACAACGAGGGCCGCAGAAGGGGAGCGATTCACTCGTCGCCGAATCGAATTTTTTGCCGCAGATGGGGCAGGTGAGTTGAGGCATTCGTCCGCTCGTTGTGGAACGTGCAGAGAGCAGAGAGGGAGCAGATTCCGGGGGCTTGCGCCCCCGGCTCGCCTTAGGACTTGTCGCCGCCGGAGGGCTTTGATCCGCCGTCGCTTTTCGGAGCGGGCGAGCTGCTGGAATCGCCGCCGCTCGGTTTGTCGGCCGCGGCCGACTTCTTGTACGAGTCGCTCCGATAGTCGGTCTGATAGAAGCCGGTCCCCTTGAAGACGACCGCCGCGCCGGCCCCGATGAGGCGGCGCAGTTTCTTCTTTTTGCACTTCGGGCACTTCGTCAAGGCGTCGTCTTTCATCATCTGGAACTGCTCGAACTTATGGTCGCAAGCGTCGCAGACGTAGTCGTAGGTTGGCATAGGAGAAGAGTGGCTAGTGGTTAGTGGCGGGTGGCTAGTTGAAGTTGTATCGGCGGCGCGTGACCAAGTTGCGTGAGGGTATGCGTTCGTATGACTGGCCACTAGTCACTAGCATCTAGCCACTGCGTTATTGTTGCTGCGCCGCTTGTTGATCGGCCGGGGCCGACGAGACGATCACTTGCGTCGGGCGCAAGACGCGCTCGTGCACTTGATAGCCTTCTTGGGCGACCATGATCACGGTGTTCGGCGGTTGATCGGCCGACGGCATCTGTTGGATGGCCGCGTGCAGGTTCGGGTCGAATGGTTTGCCGAGCGCGTCGATCCGCGTGCAATGATGCCGGGCCAACACGCTTTCGAGTTGCTGCGAAACGAGCTTCACGCCGGCTTGCAGACTCGCGGCATCGTTGCTCTTTTCGGCCGCCGTCAGGGCGCGACCGAGATTGTCGACCACCGGCAGCAAGTCGCCGAGCAAGTACGTCTCGCAATAGCGGCGCTCGTCTTCTTGTTCGCGACGAATCCGCTTGCGGACGTTCTCGACTTCGGCTGTCATCCGCAAGGCGCGGTCGTTGGCCTCGGCCAATTCGTTTTGTAAACGGGCGATCACGTCCTCGGGCGATTCGTAGAGGGCCGCGGCCGGTTCGTTGGTTTCTTCACTCATCGTCGGTTACTCCTTCTCGGCGTCGTCGATTGCGAAATAGTCCTTCAACTTATCGAAGAACGTTTTGCGCTGCGGACTGACGTTGGTTTGTTCTTCTTCGGCTAACTCGCGTAACAGTTGCTGTTGGCGTTTGGTCAATTT
>CAMCTH010000574.1 GCA_945877965.1 Planctomicrobium piriforme
CCAGCACGAGCGCCATGCCCGACGTCAGCCGCTTCGCGATATGGCGAAACAAGAACAAGCTCGCTATGCCGCTGCCGAAAGCCAGCAACCGGAGCGAATATTCGTTGAAGCCGAACCAGGTGATCGCCGTTTTCTGCACCCACAAGAACAGCAGCGGCGCGACCTGATGATACTCCAGCGACTGCATCAGTTCGGCGTAGCCGCGATCCATCAAACTGACGGCCACGAAGCACTCGTCTTCCCACAACGGGAACCGGAGCAAGTACCGCACGGCCCGCGCGGCAATGCCGATGCCGATCAATATCCAAACCCACCGCTCGACCTGTTGCGCCGAGAGCGGTTCACGCGCACCAGGCAGGGCCGCCGCGCGAAACGTCTTGTCGAAAGAATAGGCAGCGCGGGAATCGGGATTCGTCGCGGTCGCCGAGTTCAATGAGGCCATAATCGGACCGTCGCCGTCTACGGGAAAGAAGGGCAGGGCGAGGGATCGTAGCGCAGCGGAGCCGAACGGGTCAATCGCAGCCGGCACCGCCGGTTTCCGTCTCCGAGGCAGCCAAGAAGAATTCGACTCCGCAGCCGCGCAAACTTACGATAGCACTGCCGTCACGCACCGCCCGACGTCCGTCGCTTTCACGAAGGTCCTTCGCATGCGTCTCGCACACTTCGCCGCCGTTAGCTGTTTCGGATCGCTCGTCGGCGCGGCACTCGTGAGCACCGCCGCGTCGGCCGAGTTAGAGCGACTCGCTTACCACAACCCAGCCCTCGCCGTCGATCTCGGCGTCGGGCTTTGGGCTTGGCCCGTGCCGTGCGATGCCGACGGGGACGGGGACTTTGATCTCGTCGTCTCGTGCCCGGACCAACCGTCGAACGGCGGTTGGGTGTTCGAGAACGCGACCGGCGACACCGCGCAAAACAAGTTCCCAATCTTCAAGCCGGGCCGCTCGCTCGGTCGGACGAGGCCGTATGTGCTGCCGAGCTACGTTGACGGCAAACTCCGCGTCCTCACGCCGGGCTTCGAGTATCCGAACTTTTTGAAGAGTGGCCTGCAGCCGAGCGTCGCGTTGCCGGTCGGTACCGATTTCTATCAGCCGCAATGGAGCAACTTCAAACGTGTGAAAGTGCGGCATCGTCAACAGCGTTACTTCGATTACGACGGCGACGGCGCGCTCGACCTCGTCGCGGCGATCGAAGATTGGAGCGACTACGGTTGGGACGATGCCTGGGACGCGAGCGGCCAATGGAAGAACGGCCCGCTGCACGGCCTCGTCTTCATCTTCCGCAACACGGGCACCACGGCAGCACCGAAATATGACAAGCCGCAACCACTCCTGGCCGACGGCAAGACGCTCGACGTCTTCGGCTGTCCGACGCCGAACTTCGCCGATTTCGACGGCGACGGCGATCTCGATCTCCTCTGCGGCGAGTTCCTCGACGGGTTTACCTATTTCGAAAACATCGGCTCGCGAACCGTGCCGAGCTACGCCGCAGCGAAGCGGTTGACGACGTCGACCGGCAAGCCGTTGACGATGGACCTCGAGATGATCGTGCCGATCGCGTTCGATTGGGATCGCGACGGCGACTTCGACCTGATCGTCGGCGATGAAGATGGCCGCGTCGCGCTCGTCGAGAACACCGGCGAGCTTACCACGGACCGAGTCCCGCAGTTCTTGCCGCCGCGCTACTTTCAACAACAGGCCGACACGCTCAAGTGCGGCGCGCTCGCGACCCCCGTTGGTTGCGATTTGGACGGCGACGGCGACTTCGACCTCGTCTCGGGCAACACGGCCGGCTATCTCGAATGGTTCGAGAACCTCAGCGGCTCCGGCGTCGCGCAACCGAAATGGAATGCGCCGATCCGACTGAGCGCCGGCGACGAAACGTTCCGCATCATGGCGGGCCCGAACGGCAGCATTCAAGGCCCCGCCGAAGCAAAGTGGGGCTACACGACGCACAGCGTCGCCGATTGGGACGGCGACGGATTGCACGATGTGATCTACAACTCGATCTGGGGCAAGGTCGAATGGCTCCCCAACATCGGCACGCGCGCGAAGCCGCGACTCGCCGCGCCGCAACCGATCACCGTCACCTGGCCCGACGGATCGCCGACTCCCAAGCCGGCCTGGACTTGGTGGCAGCCGCAGGGGAAGGAACTCGTCACGCAATGGCGCACGACGCCGGTCGCGCACGATTTCAACGGCGACGGACTCGTCGACCTCGCACTGCTCGACGTCGAAGGTTTTTTGTGCTTTTGGGAGCGATTAAGAACTACGTCGGGCGAGTTCCTACTGCAACCGCCGCAGCGCCGCTTCTGCGATGAGCAAGGCAAGCCGTTGCAACTGAACGCCAAAACCGCCGGCGGCAGCGGTCGCCGCAAACTCTGCGTCGTCGATTGGGACGGCGACGGCGTGGTCGATCTACTGCTCAATTCGACGAACGCCGAATTCCATCGCGGGCTCGGTCAAGTCGACGGCGCTTGGCGGTTTCGTCGCGTCGGCAACTTGGCGGAGCAAGACATCGAAGGGCACGACGTCAGTCCGACGACGGTCGATTTTGATTCCGACGGCATCCCCGACTTCGTCGGCGGCGCCGAGGACGGCCGATTTTATTTTCTCCGCAATCCGCGCAGCAAGTGATTGCTGATATAGGAGAGATAAGCTCACGCAAAGGCGCTAAGACGCAAAGAGAGAGAGAGAGAAAGAGAATCACGAAAATACGAAATGCGGAAAGCACGAAAGAAGACGAGGACTTTTTAATTCTCGTTCTCTTTCGTGTTTTTATTCTTTCGAGCTGTCGTGATCTTTCGAATTCTTTGCGTCTTCGCGCCTTTGCGTGAGATTTCTGATTTCGTTTTTCCTACGATGAACGGTCCCCAACCGTTTTCGCGCGTGACACTCAACGAGCGGCGTCTTACGATAGGCCGAATATCGTCCCCCGCTTCACCTCGCCGAGGTTCCCGCCATGCGTCACGTTTTTGCCTCGTTGTTCACGCTCGCTCTCGGCCTTTCGATGTTCGTCGACTCCGCGCAGGGCGAAGAGCCGGTCCTGCCGAAGGCGACGATCGACGGCGTCGGGCCGGATTGGAAAGAGCTCGGCGAAGCCGACTTCACCGACGTCAACGGCGACCCCGAGACGTGGACCTTCAAGGACGGCGTCGTGCATTGCACCGGCCTGCCGATCGGCGTGATTCGAACCGTCAAGAAGTACACGAACTTCGAACTCGTCGGGCAGTGGAAGCATCTCACCTCCGGCGGCAACTCCGGCTTCTTCGTCTGGACGAGCGACGAAGCGCTCAAGGACATCAAGCCGGGCAGTTTGCCGCGGGGCGGTATCGAAGTGCAGGTGCTCGACCATGGCTATGCCGAGAATTTCCAAAAGAAGAATCCCGGTTTAAGCTGATTCGCTATCCGCAGATCCAGCGGACGCAACTGTTCGACCTCGCGAACGATCCCGACGAGCTAAACGATCTGTCGACCGACGACAAGCAAGCCGCACGCATTGCGAAAATGATGCAGCAGATGAGCGCGGCTCAGAAGACGTTCGGCGATTGGATGCCGCTGACCGTCGATCCGCCGCTGCCGATGGAGGCGGATTTTTCCAACGTTACGAAGCCGAAGAAGACCAAGAAGCGAACACCTTCACCTAACTAGGACGACTCTTATGCAACGCCTCGCGATGATCCTGTTCTCGTGCAGCGCCCTCTTCTTGGCGGCGGTGCCGAATCCGGTGGAGCCTGATCCGCAATCGCCGCGGCCGATCGACGCCGTCGATACGGTGTTTCTGGAAGACCTGACGTGGATGGAAATCCGCGATCGGATGAAAGACGGCGCGGACACGGTGATCGTCGCGACCGGCGGCATTGAGCAGAACGGCCCTTATCTGGTGTTGGGGAAGCATAACGTCGTGCTCCGCGGCCTGACCGACTTGCTGGCTCGCAAACTCG
>CAMCTH010000575.1 GCA_945877965.1 Planctomicrobium piriforme
AACAGAACTCGGACTATAGTTGAACTGATGTTACTTTTTAAATAGTCAAGGCATGAAATGAGGTTTAGTAATAATGAGAATTCTGGATCCGTTTACGGGAGTAGAACTGAAGAGATTGATTGGCTTGGGAATCGCCTTGCTCTTTGTAGTTTCTTCAGCACTTGGTGATACTAAGCCGGCAGAATTAAAAGTAATAGCTCGGCCGATGCCGAATCTTAAGGACAAAAAATTTGACCTTACCGGCGCTCCGAAAGACTTAGCAAGCGTTCCAGTTCCGAGCCCCCCGGACCTTGCTAAATACGTCAGAAACAAAGATGCCGCCACTCTGCTTGGCAAGGCGTTGTTCTGGGATATGCAAGTCGGTGGCGATGGTCGCACCTCCTGCGCGACTTGCCATTACCACTCCGGTACGGACGTGCGTCCAAGGAATACGATTTCTCCGCATGGCCCGGGCATACCGACCTCGCCTGGATTTCGCGGTGCGAATTATTTACTGAAACTTAATGACTTTCCATTCCGCAAATTAGCTGACGTATTTAATGCGAAGAGCACAGTCAATCGCGACAGAAGCGAAGTGGTCGGCGCGCAGGGCGTCATCAAGCGTGATTTTATTGCTATTGTGGAAGGAAACGCGGTAGACAAGGGAGTGACGATTCCCGATGCGGTTTTTAATATTGGGGGCGTAAACTCACGTCAGGTAACTGGACGAAACAGTCCGACCATGATTAACGCCGTTTTCAATGACCGCCAATTCTGGGATGGTCGAGCTAATCGATATTTCAACGGCGTCAATCCGTTCGGCGATACCGATCCGAATGCGCGAGTGTGGCGAGCGAACGGAGCTATAGCCGAGAAAGTAAGCATTCTGATTGATAACGGCTCCTTGGCTTCGCAAGCCAGCGGGCCGCCAAACAACGACGTTGAAATGTCGTGGAACGGCCGTAGCTTCCCGCAACTTGGCCGCAAGATGCTCTCGCTCAAACCGCTGGCATTGCAGAAGGTCGCCGCTAGCGACAGTGTGCTCGGCCCGTATGCTTCGAGCAGTGGCAAGGGTCTCACTGAAAGCATCACGTACGCCTCGCTGATTCGTGATGCTTTCGCACCGGAATGGTGGCAAGCAACCGGCGCCGTCGACGGCGAGTACACTCACATGGAAGCCAACTTCTCGCTCTTCTGGGGTTTAGCCATCCAACTGTATGAAGCGACGTTGGTTTCCGGCGAGACGCCTTACGACAAGTTTGCCCAGGGCGACACGAAGGCGATCTCAGATATTGCCAAGCAAGGTTTGGAAATCTTTTTGAACCAAGGTAAGTGCATCAACTGTCACGGCGGCCCGGAGTTCGCAGGCGGCACGATCAGCGATCTTCGCCCGCTGAACAATCCAGACCAAAAGGAACTGATCGAACGAATGGTCATGGGCAACGGTGCCACGGCCGTTTACGACAACGGCTTCTACAACATCGGCGTTCGCCCCACGAAAGAAGACCTCGCAGTAGGAGCCGACGGCCCGTTCGGCCCGTTCTCTTACTCGCGTCGTCGTCAACTGGGACAAGACATCGGCGACCCAGAACCAGTCGGGCCGAAAGATCACATCGCCGTCCACGGATCTTTCAAGACCCCGACATTGCGAAACATTGAACTGACGGGTCCGTACTTCCACAACGGCGGCCAGAAGTCGCTGAAAGAAGTGATGGAGTTCTACACTCGCGGCGGCGACTTCGCCAAAGTGAACATGGATGACCTCGACCCTGACATCGGCGTCATCAACGAGTTGGTCGGCAACCAAGCGCGGATCAACGCCGTCATAGAGTTCATGAAAACGTTGACCGACCCTCGCGTCAAGTATTCACGGGCTCCGTTCGATCATCCGGAATTGATCATTCCTAACGGTCATACAGGGGTGGCGAACGGGGTCGCACTCGATGCCGACGTGGTCATTCCGGCCGTGGGCGCCACAGGCGGCGAAAAGTTGAAAACCTTCGAGCAAGTGCTGCTGGACGGCCGTCCTAATTAGTTCGGAATGTTCGTAATCGCATCGTCGTGCGTCGTCCGGTCTCGCGATCGGCGGCGCACGACGGTTGCTTGCGTTGAACGATAAAGAAACTTGTCCCCTCCGCGATCCCCCGCATGCAACCTTTTGAAATCCTGCTGGGACGCGGCTTGCTCACCTCGGACGACGTCGAGCGACTTCGTCGAAAAGGTGAAGAACTCCCATTGGATCAGGCGGCCGTCGACGCGAGGCTCGTCACGGAAGATGCCGTGCTGCAGGCTTACTCCGAAGAACTTTGCATTCCGTACATCGAACCTTCGCGGCTGACCGTCGACCAGCGGGCCCGCGATTGTTTGACGGCCCGCGCGATCGACCGTCATCAGGCGTTGCCCTATGCGTTCGACGGCGAGCATCTGCTCGTCGCCGTCGCCGATCCTTTCCGGGCCGACGTTTTCGACGAACTCCGCATGTTGTCGGGGCGACCGATTCGCATCGTCTTGGCGCGACGTGAAGAATTGCGCCGCGCAATCAAAGAGCACGTCGGTCTCGGCGGCGGCACGCTCGAAGAAATGTCGGCCAAGTCGGGCGTCGAGGCAGCCGCCGACGATGCCGACGATGCAAGCCTGGCCGAAGATGCGTCGGTTATGCGTCTGGTGAACGAGCTGCTGAGCGACGCGTTCAGTCGCCGCGCCAGCGATGTGCACATCGAACCGACGCCGGGCGGCGCAACGATTCGCTATCGCATCGACGGTCTGCTCCAGCCCGAGCTGACGACGTCGGAACTTAATCGCTTTCGCTTGGCGATCGTCAGCCGCATTAAGATCATGGCCAAGTTAAATATCGCCGAACGACGGCTGCCGCAAGACGGTCGTATTCGCCTACATCTGGCAAGCGGCGAGAAAGACGTCCGCGTCTCGATCATCCCGATGTTGCACGGTGAGGGCGTCGTCATGCGCCTACTCGATTCTCAACGTTCGGTCCGAGGCATCGACGAAATCGAGTTGCCGCCCGCGATTGCAACGCCGTTCAACTCGCTTATTCGTTCGCCACACGGCATCATTCTCGTCACCGGCCCGACTGGTAGTGGTAAGACGACCACGCTGTACGCAGCCCTCGCCACGCTGCGTAGTCCGCAGACGAAGATTGTTACGATTGAAGACCCGGTGGAATATGAACTACCGGGCGTGAACCAGATTCAAGTGCAATCGAAAGTCGGCCTGACGTTTGCCGCCGGATTGCGAAGCGTGCTGCGGCACGATCCCGACATAATTCTCGTCGGCGAAATTCGAGACGAAGAAACGGCTCGCAGCGCCATTCAAGCGGCCCTCACCGGCCACTTGGTCTTCAGTACCTTGCACACGAACGATGCGCTTGGAGCCTACACCCGACTAATCGATATGGGCATCGAGCCGTATCTCGCGGCGGGTACGGTCATCGGCGTGCTCGCACAAAGGTTGGTACGACGGCTCTGTCTGCATTGCCGCACTCCGTATGCTCCCATTGACGCCGAGTTGCCGCTCGACTTTCCTCGTCCGATTCCGCGTGTGCTATGGCGGGCCGTCGGCTGTCGTGAATGTCAATTCACGGGCTACTCCGGTCGATCGGCGGTATTTGAGTTCGTCCGTTCCGCACCCTCGATTCGTGACGCGTGCCAGCGTCGCTCCAACGCGGCAGAGTTGCACGCCGCCGCTTTGGCCGCGGGTTTCGAACCGCTGCGTCGCGACGGCTGGAACAAAGTTCTCGAAGGGGTCACGACAATCGAAGAAGTCGATCGCGTGAGCGGCGCGGAATGGGACCCAGCCGCGCTGCAGGAGGCGACGACGAGCGATGCCTGAATTTCGCTACTTAGCTCAAGACGCCGGCGGCAAGCAGATTAGCGGTACGCTTTCGGCGGCGACGTCGCGCGACGTCGCTACGGCGATCATGGCTCGCGCGCTCACTCCTT
>CAMCTH010000576.1 GCA_945877965.1 Planctomicrobium piriforme
GCCGCGTCGGTCCAACTACAACGAACAGTACGTTTCGTCGGTATCTACTCGATTATACTCTGCGGTCCACGACATCTTGGAACTTACGCTCTCCGGTCGGACAGCCGTCGTGACCGGTTCTTCCACCGGCATCGGCCGAGCCACGGCGCTTGAACTCGCAGCCCAGGGGGCGGCGGTGCTGGTGCATGCCCGCACGAATCGCGAAGAGGCAGAAGCGACGGCCGCCGCCGTCCGCAAACTCGGCAGCCTCGCCGAAGTCCTCCTCGCCGATCTGGCCGACGAGTCGTCGCGCCTCCGCTTCGCCGAAGAGGCTTGGTCCTGGCGCGGCGCGGTCGACATTTGGGTGAACAACGCCGGGGTCGACGTCCTTACCGGTCCGGCGGCCGCTTGGACATTTGAACAAAAACTGGCCGCGCTCTGGCAAGTCGACGTCGCCGCGACGATGCAACTCTCGCGCGCGATCGGCCGGCGGATGCAAACCCGTGGGTCGGGCCTGATCGTCAATCTCGGCTGGGATCAGGCCGAGCATGGCATGGCCGGCGACAGCGGCGAGATGTTCGCCGCGGTCAAAGGGGCCGTCATCGCGTTCACCAAGAGCTTAGCTCACTCGCTCGCGCCGCAAGTCCGCGTCAACTGCGTCGCGCCGGGCTGGATCAAAACGGAATGGGGCGAAGCGGCCTCCGATTACTGGCAACAACGGGCGATCAACGAGGCCCTGCTCGCACGCTGGGGAACTCCGGAAGACGTCGCGAAGGCGATCGCCTACTTCGCCTCACCGGCCGCCGACTTCATCACCGGTCACATTCTCCCCGTCAACGGCGGCTTCCGCCGCTCAGCACCTTATCCACAGACTAAAAAATAGTTACCACGGAGGCACGGAGGACACGGAGAAGAGATCAGAGAAGTCATCCGCAGATTGCGCAGATTTCGCAGATGAGAAAGAAGCACTCCATCCCATCTGCGAATTCTGCGTAATCTTTGATGCCTTCTTCTCCGCATCCTCCGTGCCTCCGTGGTGAAAAGTATCTTTCATGACCCGCGAGCATGTGCAATTCGTGACCGGTCGGCTCGCGGAGTTTTCGCTCCGCAAGACGCTCGAAGCGCTTGCGCCGCAGGCCGGTTTTGATTTCACGATCGACGTGCTCGGGATCACCGTCGCGGCGCTGATGACGCCGGAGTGGATCGCACGCCGGATCGCAAAAGTCCCCGAGGCGACGCGCGTGCTCGTCCCCGGTCATTGTCACGGCGATCTCGATCCCATCGCCGCGGCGTGCGGCAAGCCGGTCGAGCGAGGTCCCAAAGACCTGCGAGACTTGCCAACGTTCTTCGGCCGACCTCGACCGAGCGCCGAGCAGTACGGCCCTTACGACATCGAAATCGTCGCCGAGATCAATCATGCGCCGCGTCTGACTTCAGACGAAATCCTCAAGCAAGCGCAGGCCTTGGCAGCCGATGGGGCCGATCTGATCGACGTCGGCTGCGTGCCGGGAGATGCTTGGTCGGGCGTCGGCGACGTCGTTCGGATGCTCCGCGACGCCGGACTCCGCGTCTCCATCGACAGCTTGAATCCGGCGGAAATTGGGCCCGCCGCTCGTGCGGGGGCCGAACTTGTGCTGAGCGTCAACTCGCAGAATCGCGAAGCGGCCGTCGATTGGGGGATCGAAGTCGTCGTCGTTCCCGACGATCCGCGCACACTCGCCGGTTTGGATGAGACGATCGAGTTCCTGGCGGCGCGGCGCGTGCCGTTGCGGATCGACCCGATTCTGGAACCGATCGGCTTCGGCTTCGCGCAGAGTCTCGGTCGTTATCTCGACGTTCGTCGTCGGTACCCGGATGCCGAAATGTTTATGGGGATCGGCAACCTCACCGAGTTGACCGATGCCGACAGTGCGGCGATGAACGTCCTGCTGCTCGGCTTTTGCCAAGAGCTCGGCATCCGCGGCGTGTTAACGACGCAGGTGATCAACTGGGCACGGACAAGCGTGAAGGAATGCGATCTCGGGCGGCGACTCGTGCATTATGCCGTCGCGACGCAGAACTTACCCAAACACGCCGAGCCGCGACTCGTCATGCTCCGCGACCCCAAGCGATTCGAGTACGGCGAGACGGCGCTCGCTCAACTCGCTGCGAGCATCAAAGACGACAACTACCGCGTGCTCGTCGAACGGGGCCTGATCCACATCCTGTCAGCAGGCAAACACCTCACGGGCACCGACGCCTTTGATTTGTTCGATGAGTTAATGGCGGCCCGACCGAAGAATCTCGATGCGAGCCACGCGTTCTATTTGGGCTACGAACTCGCCAAAGCAGTAACGGCCTTGACGCTCGACAAAGACTATCGACAGGACCAAGCGCTCGACTGGGGTTTCTTGACACGCCCCGAACCGACGCTGCACGAACGTCGCAAACTTCGCGAAACGCCATGATCGTCGCCGAACTCATTCCGCCCCCCGATCCCGAAGCGGCCTTCGCACGCTTCGCCGCACGCGAGCATTGCGTCTTCTTTGACAGTGCCCGCCGCGATCCGCTTTTGGGCCGCTATTCGTTCCTCGCCGCCGAGCCGTTTGAGTTCTTGCGTTGCGAAGTCTCGGACGCCGATGCGCTCGGTCGATTGAGCCGTTTGCTGGATCAATTTACTTCTGAGACTCTCCCCCATCTGCCGCCGTTTCAGGGCGGAGCGGCCGGTTTGCTCAGTTACGATCTCGGCCGGCAGTTTGAAAAGATTCCGTCGCCGCGGATCGACGAGTTCGGCACCCCCGCGCTCGCCGTCGGACTTTACGACGTCGTCCTCGCCTGGGATCACGCGACTAATCGGGCCTGGCTCATCTCGCAAGGTTTTCCGGAGAACGATCCCGCCGCGCGCCAAGCGCGGGCGGAACAGCGACTTCAGCATTTCCAAGAACTTCTGCAGTCGCCGACGCCGCCGAAAGCCGCGCCTTCGAGTAACTCATCGACGACGGTGCTGCCGCGCGAATCGCTCGCCCCACTGTTTCCCGTCGAGGGCTGGCCGGGGCTCACCAGTAATTTATCGCCTGAGGATTATCTGGGGACTGTCCGTCGCGGCGTCGAGTACGTTTACGCCGGCGATATCTTTCAAGTGAACTTGGCGCAGCGGCTCCTCTATCCGGCCGTCGACGATGCTCGCTCGCTCTACGTCCGCTTGCGACAACGTAACCCCGCCACATTTGCCGGCTATTTCGATTTGGGCGATCAGCAGATCGTCAGTGCGTCGCCGGAGCGATTTCTGAGCGTGTACGATCGTCGGATCGAAGCCCGACCGATCAAGGGGACTCGCCGCCGCACGCGTCGGCCAGAAGCCGATCTCTACGCAGGCGACGACTTGGTGCAGAGCGAAAAAGATCGGGCCGAGAATGTGATGATCGTCGATCTGTTGAGGAACGACCTTTCGCAAGTCTGCATCGACGATAGCGTTCGCGTGACGCAACTCTGTCGCTTAGAAATCTATGAATTCGTGCAGCACTTGGTCTCGGCCGTGCAGGGGACGTTGCGGCCCGATCTCGGTCCGCTCGATGCCGTTCGCGCGGCGTTCCCGGGCGGCTCGATCACCGGCGCGCCGAAGATTCGCGCGATGGAGATCATCGCCGAGTTGGAACCGACGGCCCGCGGCGCGTACTGCGGCAGCTTGGCCTATTTCGGCTTTGACGGCGCGATGGACGCCAGTATTCTGATTCGTACGGTCACGGCCGCCCGCGGTTGGTGGCAACTGCCGGTCGGCGGCGGCATCACGGCGCAGTCCGATCCGGTCCGCGAGTATGAAGAGACGTGGCACAAGGCCGAGGGGATGTTACGAGCCTTGGAACCTTGACGATGATGCCGGAGAAGTGCGACGCAATCGTCGCGGCGAGCGAATGATTTTGTTGATCGACAACTACGATAGCTTCGTACACAACTTGGCCCGCTACGTGCGAC
>CAMCTH010000577.1 GCA_945877965.1 Planctomicrobium piriforme
GCGACGAATCTCGTCCTCGGCCGCTTCGACTTCGACTCGTTTCGCCTCGGCATCGAGTTTGCTGATCTCGCGATTGTGCTTCGCCAACTCGATCTGGCGTTTCGCCTTCTGATACGACAACGCCAACTCGTTGAGCTTCACCTGCGCGACGGCGTTCGGCGAACGTTCGTTCGCGAGCAGCGAGGCGCGGTATTCGTACTCGGCGACTTTCGCTGCATCCTCAGCATGCAGGATCTCGATGTCGTTCTGGGCCTTGCGATCGGCCGCATGATGGGCCGCCTCGGCGATCAGCTTGCTCATCCGCGCCCGACCGTCGTCGATGTGCCCGACGATCGCGCCGCTTTCGAGCGTCATCCCTTCGCGCACTTCGAGCGCCGTGATCAGCCCCGGTTCTTGGACCGAGACGTTCACCTCATCGATGATTTTGACCACGCACCGCGGCAGCAGCGGCAAGCCGGTCGGGCCGACCGTCGGCGACGCGGCCGTTGCGGGGGCCGTGCTCGGCGACGTCGTCGGAATGGTGGGGAACTGCGCCGCCGCCTGATACACGACGCCAGACGTCGCGAACAGCATGAGCAGCGAAATGAACGTACGACGATTCTTCATCACGACCCATCCCCAAGCGGTCCGACGTCGCAACGCCGGAGCCGATTATTACAAGCGAAACAAAATCTGCGACTGCACGAACGACCAGACGTCATGGAACAGCACATAGCCCAGCGACCGCGAGCCGCACTGGATGCGGACCCGCACATCGGCTCCGGGATGCAACTGCGCGAGTTGCTTCTTATCGAGATCGGCATGCAAGCGAATGACGGTCCCCTCGTCGGCGTGCGGCTCGGCGGCCGGCCCGACGTCGCGCAGCACGGCGCGATACTCGGTCCCCGGATCGGTGGCCGAAAGAAACGTGATCTCCAGTTGCGGCTTGCCGTCGCGTTGGGCTTCAATCACGCTCCCCAGTCGATCCTCGGGCAAACGCACTTCCAGCTCCCATTCGCCCGCCGGGTCGACGATGTTGATGAGCGTCTGTCCTTGGCGAACCGGGCGTTGCGAAAGTTGCTCGACGACGTTCCAAGTGGCGACCTGCCCGTCCATCGGGCTGACGAGATGCAGACGTTGCCGCTTCTCTGTCAGCAACGCCGCTGCGCGACGCAAACTTTCGCGACGTTGTTCTAAGACCGCGATCTCGCCGGGCAAGCGACTCCGCTCCTCTTGCGAGAGCGTGCGATCTTGGTTGTACAACCGCTCGGCGTTGAGCAACTGTTGTTCGGTTTCGTTGATCTGCTTCAGCAAGTCGGCGTCGGCCAGATCCATCTCGGGATTGCGGAGTTCGACGAGCGGGTCGCCGCGCTTCACCATGTCGCCGGTGCGAATGAAGACCCGCTCGACCGTGCCGTCGACGGCGGCGAAAACATCGCGACGGACGACCGGCTGCAACGTGCCGGGCGCTTCGACGGTGAACTCCCACGGCAGCAGCGTCAACACGGCCGCCGCGGCAAACAAGCTTCCCAAGACCAACAGAGTTCGGGGCAAATTGCGAGCCGCCGTCGCCGCTTGCGCCAAGCCGGGCAACGTCGCCAACCACCGCAGCGGCAACGCTTCATGGCTCGACGCGGCCGATAACGCCGAGGCGGCATGCGGCACGATCTCCGCGAGTCGCCGCGTCACGGTCGCGGGCCAGGCCGGGCCCGGCGCGATTTGTTCGAGTGTTAACACGCCGATCGGCTCGCTGTCGCCGACCGCCAGCGGCACGACGATCATTCGCCGTGCATGGGATTCATCAATCAAGGCTTCCAGGGCCGCCGTCACTTGCGGAGCGAGTTGCGCGCCGTCGTGCGGATAGTCGAGTTGTTCCCCCCCGGCGGCGACGACGGTCGTCAGCTTCTCCCAGAGGCGCACGAGGTTGGATCGCGAATCGAATTGGTCCTGCCCGCTGAAGGCGAGGGCCGTCGCCCGACGTCGGGCCACGATCGCCACGGCCGCGCGATCGCAATCGAGCAACCGTCGCACTTCGTTAGCAATCGTCTCGGCCGTCTGACGGACGTCGAGCGAGGCGTGGACGTCGAGCGCGAACTGCGCGACGGCATCGCTCGATCCGGCCGACGTCGTCGCCCCGCAAGCGTCGCTTGGTGCGGCGGCCGTGCGGAACGCAAACTCCGCGGCGAAATCGCAGAGCGGCACCAGCACCCGGCTCAGTCCGGCTGCCATGCCGCGCGGGGCATCGCTCGGCAGTAGCACCACCGTCGCGCCGACCGTCGTCGTTCCCAAGCGAATCGGGTAGAGCATGACCGTGCCGTCGGTCGGATTGCGTCGCTTATTCGGCGGCGTCTGCGGATCGTCCGGCGGAACGACCGTGCCGAAACCTTCGGCCAACACGGTCCGGACCAAACGTTCGAGTCCACCGAGATCGCGCGAATCGATCTGCTGAAACGCGGCGAGTCGCGTTCGGTCTGCACCGTCGGCCAGCCAAACGGCTGCGCCGGCCAACTGCAGACCGTCTACCAACTCCGCGACGTAGCGAGTGTAGAACGCTTCCGGTTCGCCGAGTTCGCGCACCGCCGCGGCGAGCCGTGCGTGCAATTTGCGCAAGGCGTCGGGAGCGGGAGCAACGGTCGGTTCGACGGTCGTAGACATGGACAGTTCCTCGACACGCCGCGGTTCCGATTGCGGCGAGGGGCGGGGATCATAGCGGGCCGCTTGGGTCGATGCACGGGCAGTTGCCCGCGTGCCGGCGTTGCCTACGGCATTGCGTCGCGGTAGACCTACCTCGTGCGGACTGCTAGCATGGTCGATGAGCTTCGGCTCGCACTTCTTGCCTTTTCCGCTCTTCGTTTCGCGACTCGGACTCGCTCCACATGAGGATCCTTTTCGCCGGCCATGCGCCGCTGGACGACTCCCCGACGGGCCGCGCTTGGCGGACCTGCTTGGAGAAACTGCGCGCCGCAGGGCACGACGTTCGAGCGCTCGTCGTCGACGGCGATCCGAACGGGCTGGAACGGACGCACGTCCATCGGGTCATCTGCCATGCCGAGTCGCGGAATGCGCCGCTGCACTTTCCGCTGCCGACGTTCAACGGCGAATCCTCCGGCTGCGTGAACTTCGCGAAGTTGACGGATCGCCAACTCTCCGACTACCGCGACGTGCTCCGAATCGAGTTCGATCGCGAAATCGATCTGCACGACCCGCATATCGTCCACACGCAACAGTTGTGGCTGTTCGCGCACTTGGCGCTCGAGGCCGGCGTGCCGTACACCGCCTCGGCGCACGGCGATGAGTTCAAGATCGGGCTGTCGGACGTGCGCTATCGTCGCTTCATGATCGAGGCGGCCGAGAACGCGGGTCGGATTCTCACCCATTCCGACGCAGCCCACAGCGGCGTGAGCGAGTTGGTCGGCGAGTTGGAAGGACGCGTGCGTCGCTTTCCTCAGGCGGTCGCCGACGAGACGACGAACGTCGCTTGGCACGCCCAGTTGCCCGATCTGTATCGCGAGACGTTCGTCGAACGATTCGGCCGCGAGCCTCGCTAAAGAAATATGACGAATAACCCCGACGACGTTTGCCCGCGACCCGACGAACCGCCGACGATGCCGACCGCGCCGCTGGCGAGCCCGATCTACCCGTCGGCCGTCTATCGCTGTGCGAGCCCCGACGAAGCCGATTCGCTGCTGAGCGGCGAGACGGCGGGCTACGTGTATAGCCGCGATCGGAATCCGAATTCCGACTTGCTGGCCGAGAAGGTCCGCACGTTGCACGCCGCGGAACGAGCCATCGTCTGCGGGTCGGGAATGGCCGCGACGTCGGCCGTTGCGCTCTCGCATCTCAAAGCCGGCGATCACGTCGTCATTGGCGATCAGATGTACGGGCGGACGTTCGTGCTGTTGCGCGAACTCGTGCAGTTCGGCGTGACGCACACGACCGTCGAT
>CAMCTH010000578.1 GCA_945877965.1 Planctomicrobium piriforme
AACTGGCGCTGCAAAATGCCGAGGTCCGGCGCGCGTCCGCCGTCGCGCACTTGGGCGACGAGCGGGACGAGTTCATCGCGCAGCGCGCCGAGGACTTGCGTCACGCGTGAGGTTAACTCGCCCGGTTCGAACTCGTCGAGCAGGGCGTCGTAGCGCGTTTCGGTGAACCCTTGGGCGTCGGCTTGTTGACGCTTCAGGTCGACCATCTTGGTGAGCAGCGGCGCGAACTTGGCGAAGTCGTTTTGTTCGCGGGCTTCTTGCCACACGTGCTGCCCCATGACGGCCGTGTGGGCGAGTTCTTCGACGAGTTGCTTCGGCAGCTTCGTCCGCTTGTCGTATTGGCGACGGAGGTGATGCAGCGTCGCGCCGTAGTCGTCGTGTTGATCTCGCGCGAGTTCGCTGTCGGAGAGTTGATTGAGCCACTCGCCGATGCGCGGGTCGGTTAGTCGATCGTGAATGATGCCCGACAGGAGCGTGATTTGATCGGCCCGTTGCTCGGCTCCGGCGGCCGGCATCATGCAACGTTCGTCCCAGCCCAAGAGTGCTTCGATCGCGCCGAGTTGCGACGCTTCGCGGACGTGGCCGCAGAGCTTCGCATAGGTTTGCATGTGTGGATGATCTTCGGCCAGCGGCGGAGGCGTGGCGACGGTCTCTTCGATCTCCGGATCGGGCAACGGCGGCTCTTCGGCGGCGGTCACATCAGCGACGGCTCCCGCAGCGAACGCGGCGAGGCCTGCCGCGGCAGCGGCTTCGTCGACGAGCGACGGATCGAGGCCGGCGGAATCTTCTTCGAAGCGCGGTCCGCCGTCGGCGGTCGGCGGATCGGCCAGGAACGTAGGAAAGTCTTGGTCGAACTCGGCGACCGGCGGCGCGGCGGGAGCGGCGGCCGCATCGTCGTCGCCGAAGTTGAAGGCGTGTGCTTGCGTGACGGCTTCGCCCGCGGCGGCGTCGGTCGATGCGATCTCGTAGTCGTCGACCTGCGTGACGTCGAGCGGCGCGGGAGCGGCCGAGGCATCGTCTTGCGTGAAGTTGAACAGATCGTCGGGCTCATCACCCGGTGAGGGCTCTTCGGGGAGCGAGGCTTCGGGCGGGGGCGGCGGCACGTCGGCCGCAAACAGCGACGGTTCCGATTCGGTCGTCGGTGCCGACTCCGACTCGGCCTTCTTGTCGTCTTCGAAGTTGAACATACCGAGCTCAGCATCGATCGCGCTCTCCGCGGCGGCCGACGGCCCTTCGAGGTTGAAGGTCGGCTCGCTCGCGCCGTTCAGCGGGACCTCGGCTGCCAGATCGTCGAAGAAGGTCAGGTCGTCCCCTTTCGATTCGCGACCGGAACCAGCCTCGCCTGGCGTGGGCTCGTCCGCTTCGTGAAGGAAATCGAAAGGCGACTTCGGATCCGGCTCGGCCATACGGTAACTCTTGCGAGGGGCGCGGAGGGGCTGTGACAGAGATGAACCCGGGCGGACGGTAAAGTCCTCCCAAGTTATTCGAGTCTGCACCAAGAATAAGTCCGGCGAAGCAACGCGAAGCCGGAAAGCCGTGGTTTCCGTAGGGCACCACGGCTCATTCTTTGCGCAAACGTTAAAAATCTTTGTAACTGCCGGCTTAGGCAGTTGAAAGAGTGTGCCCCGACAAAATCGACCGACTTTTCCCAGTTCGCGTCATCGGCGGGGGGCTGGTGACGATTTTGCGCGAAGTGCGGGGACGTTCTAGCCCCCAGAATTGCGAGAACGGCGGTTAACCGCGGGGCGTCGCCGCAACAGTTCGCCGATGCGACGGCGACCCGTTAGCGGGCCGTGCGGACGCCGAGGTCTTTCTCGATGTCGCGGCCGCGATCGGAGACGGAGAACGGCAGCGTGGTGCTTTCGTTCTTCCGCTGATAGCCGGTCGCTTCGGTGAACGACTCGTCGCGAGTGGCCTTCGGGTCTTCCACCGACGCGCAGCCGCCGCAAACCGACGCCGCAAACAGGGCGACGAAGATCGTGAGACGACGAGGAAAAAAAGCGACGCGCGACATGGCAAAGCAGGGATAATGGCAACCGACGACGAGACCGAATTGGCCCGTGCCGGGACTGTTGCAAATCCTCGCCGGTGCGTCTAGACGAGTTGACGCAAAGGTTGCGACGAAACCCGCTGCCGGCAATGATGGGAGCAGCGACGCTCACGGAATTCTCATCTTCGAGCGACGCTACACGACGGCGGCATGCCCATCCGCCCCCACATGAACGACTTAACCGCGGAGTGATTCGATGCTCGATGCTTTGGTGATTGCTCCGCATCCGGACGATGCGGAGTTGGGGGCGGCCGGGGCGATTATGAAGATGCGCGACGACGGGCTCCGCGTCGGCGTGCTGGAGCTGACCGACGGCGAGCCGACGCCGCATGGGTCACCGGAGATTCGCGCTCGCGAGACGGCGGCCGCCACGCAGATATTGGGACTCGATTGGCGGGGGAATCTCGGCTTGCCGAATCGGAAACTCGAGCACACGCTCGAAGCCCGGGCCATGCTGGCCGGCGTCATTCGCGAACAGCGCCCCAAATGGTTGTTCGCGCCGTATTGGGTCGATGCGCATCCCGATCACACGGCGGCCGTCGAGTTGATCGAGGCGGCGCGGTTTTGGGCCAAGCTGACGAAGAGCGACCTGCCGGGCCAACCGCATCATCCCGAGCGGATTTGGAATTACTACTGCGTCCATCTCCGCGTCGTCGAGAAGCCGGGCTTCGTGCTCGACATCAGTGATTACTGGGAACGCAAACTCGCGGCGATCAGCTGCTATCAGAGCCAGTTCGTCGTCGGGCGTCCGACCGAACCGCCGACGATGCTCGACCGACTCCGCGATCAGGCGGCGTACTGGGGCTGGTCGATCGGCGTGAAGTACGGCGAGCCGTACAACTGCAAGGAAGCAGTGGGGCTGACGAGTTTTCGGGATTTGAAGTAACCGGCCCCATCATTGCCGGCAGGCCGTGCGACCGGAAAGGTTGGAGAAACCTTAACGGTCGTGACGATAACTCTGACCGAATCGATCCCACGATCACGGTCTCTGCATGTCGCGCTACGTCTGGCGTTACGCCTTCATCTTCGCATGTCTCGCGCTCCTTGGCGGTTGCCAATGGATCCCGACGATTTCGCGCGAGCCGGTCGTGTTCAATCCGTTCCCGCAATTGTCGCGGGTCGCGGTCGTGCCGTTTTTCAATCTGAGCAGCGAGCCGACGGTCGACGGCCGGCAGTTCGCGCTGGCGTATGCCGCGGAATTGCAGTCGATCCAGGGCTTTGAAGTCATCCCGGTCGGCGTCGTCGAGAACAAGCTGCGCGAGTACCAAATCACGTTCTCCCAAGGGCAAGACGGCGCCGTCGAGGCCCGGAAGCTGGCCCAATTGTTGGGGGCCGACGCCGTCGTCATCGGCGCGGTCACCGACTTCACGCCCTACTATCCGCCGCGCTGCGGCATCGACGTCGAGTGGTATGCCGCGAACCCGGGCTATCACCCGATTCCGCCCGGCTACGGTTTGCCGTGGGGGACGCAAGAAGAGGAAGAAATTCCCGACGCGCTGATTTTCGAGGCGGAACGTGCGCTGGCCCGCGAGCAGATGAAGACGCAGGAGCCGCCGTACGAGCAGCCGGAATTGCTGCCGCCGCCGACGGAGCAAGAACCGCCGCCGCGCGAACCGGCCGACAATGAGCGAACCATCCCGGGCGAACTCGAGTCGCGACGTCCGAACAGCGACGTTCGGCTGATGAGCGGCGACGCGAGCGCTGCGATCGGTGCGCGCAGCCCCGACGTTGCCGGCGGTCCCGGCGCCACCAAGCTACCGGCCGACTGGCCCGATCCGAAAGGCTTCACGCCGCCGCCGCCGAACTGCGAGCGACCGCCGCTGCGCGAGAGTAATGAGCCTGTTTTGAAGCATGTGGGGCTCTATCGCG
>CAMCTH010000579.1 GCA_945877965.1 Planctomicrobium piriforme
TGCGTTCCTGCCGCCTGGAAGGCGGCAGTGCATCGGTTTCAGGGAGGGACCGTCACATGGTTCGTGGCAAGGACGTTCGCAGCATCGGGGCTCGCAGTTTCGGCGGCGCGTGGAATTGGACGACGGCGACTTGGCCGCGGCGAATCGTAGCGGTCGGCGGAGCGTTGGGAATCCTCGCTCTGTGCTTGCTGCTGCGTCGCGATACCGGCCCAAGCGCCGCGACGGCGCAAGCACCGGCCGCCGCCGCTCCTGCTGCAGCACCGGTTCCGGCCGCTCCGCAACCGACCGACGTCCTCGCCATTGTCAACGGCGAACGAATCACGCGAGCCGACCTGGCCCGCGATGCCCTCGATCACTATGGCGTCGACGTGCTCGACAGCGTCGTCAGCAAGGCGCTGATCGCCGATCAATGCCGTCGCCTGAATCTCGTCGTTACCCGTGAGATGGTCGACGAAGAAATCAGGAACGTCGCGGAACGCTTTTCGATCGACGTCGAAGAGTGGGTCAAGATGTTGGAGAAAGAACGGAACATCACGGCTGAGCAGTACGCAAACGATATCATCTGGCCGACGGTCGCCTTGCGCCTGCTGGCGGCGAGCGAGATCCAGCCGACCGAACAAGACATGCAGCAAGCGTACGAAACGCAGTTCGGCCCGGCCGTGCAATGTCGTCTCATCGCCTGCAACGACCTGCCGTCGGCGCAAAAGATTCGGGCTCTCGCCGTGGCCGCTCCCGACGAGTTCGGCAACCTGGCCAAGCAATACTCGGTCGACGTGAACAGCGCCAGCGCCAAGGGATTGATCCAACCGATTCGCCGCCATCTCGGCGATGCGAACCTGGAGCAGGTCGCCTTTGCTTTGCCGAAGGGTGAGATTTCGGAAGTCATTCCGGTTCACAATCAATTCATTCTGCTGAAGTGCGAAAACCATCTGCCGGCCCGCAATGTGCCGATCGAGCAGGTCCGCCGCCCACTGGAACAAGCGATTCGCGACAAGAAGCTGCGACTCACCTCGACACACATTTTCGAACGTCTGCAACAGCAGGCGCAAGTCGACAAGGTGTACGCCGACCCCGCGCGGCGAGCGCAAGAGCCGCAGATCGCGGCCCGGATCAACGGTCAGATTTTGTCGACCGACGCTCTCGCCGCGGAGTGCGTCTCACGCCACGGCAAGCAGGTGCTCGAAGGAATGATCGGCCGCCGTCTGCTCGAACAATCGTTGAAGAAGGGTAACGTCGAAGTGACGCAGGCCGACGTCGATGCCGAGATCGCCCGCGCCGCGCTGGCGATGGGGAAGACGACGACTCCCGGCGGCGACGTCCCCGACGTGGCCGGCTGGATTAAGCAAGTGACCGAAACCCAACAGCTGTCGGTCGAGGACTACATTCGCGACACGGTCTGGCCGAGCGCCGCGTTGAAGAAACTCGTCGCCGGCAGCGTGACCGTCTCGGAAGAAGACCTGCAAAAAGGCTTCGAAGCGAACTACGGCCCGCGCATCAAGTGCCGCGCCATTGTGCTCAACCAACTTCGCCGCGCTCAAGAAGTGTGGCAGATGGCCCGCGACAACCCGACGCCGGAGAACTTCGGCGTGTTGGCCGAGCAGTACTCGATCGACTCGGTGAGCCGCACGCTGCGGGGCGAAGTGCCGCCGTTGCAACGTCACGGCGGTCAGCCGCAGTTGGAGCGCGAAGCGTTCGCGATGCAGCCGGGCGAACTGTCGGGCATCATCCAAGTCGGCGAGTCGTACGTCATTCTGCTCTGCGAAGGCCGCACCGAACCGCGGCAGATCGAATTCGCCGCCGTACGCGATTTGATCCAGTCCGACGTGTACGAAAAGAAACTCCGGATGGCGATGGCTCGCGAGTTCGAGCGGATGCACGAAATGGCGCAGATCGACAACTTCCTCGCCGGCACAATCAAGTCGCCGTCGAAGGGGCAGAGCATCGGCGCCGTGGCGGACCCTGCCGAGCGAGCCGTTCCTGCGAGCTTCAACGCACCGCCGGCCGGGAAGTAAGGGCATCGCACGACTGGGGCGGCCCTGGGCTTGAGCCGGAGTCGAAGTCCCGGAGTCCGAGCAACCGGGGCCTCATTGTGTGCCAGCCCCGGCCGGATGTTGCTTGCGCTTGAAAACGAGCGCAGATCGGCTGCGAACCTTGGCGGCCGTACCGCGTCCTGAAAAGGACGACACGGGGGCGACGTTCCCCTTTCGCCTGCGTCCGTGTATCTTGAAGATAAGAAATTCCTGCGTTCCCGTGACACTGCCGGCTTGTCCAGCCCTGTGATCAACGTGGAACTCTTTTGTCCCGCTAGATCGCGAACAGAAAATGTCCCAAACCAACGGTACTCCGAACCCGCCCGACGCTCCGTTCAAGATCACGCTCGCCGATCGGATGAGTCGCTTGCCGACCTATCTCTTCGCGCGGATCAACACGGTCCTCTATCAAAAGCGTCGCGCCGGCGAAGACGTCATCGATCTCGGCATGGGGAACCCCTCGGAGCCGCCGCACGAGTCGGTGATCGAAAAGCTCGTCGAGGCGGCCCGCAATCCGTTGAACCATGGCTACAGCCAGTCGACGGGTATTCTGAATCTCCGTCGCGAAGTCGCCGCGAAGTATTTGCGCAAGCACGCCGTCCGGCTCGACCCGGAAAAAGAGGTCGTCGTTTGCTTAGGATCGAAAGAAGGCTTCAGCCACATGTGCTTGGCCCTGATGGGACCGGGCGACACGGCGATCGTGCCCGCCCCGTACTTTCCGGCCCACGTCTATGCCGTCGCGCTCGCCTCGGGCAATTGCATCACGCTCGAAGTGGCCGACAGCGAGAAGTTCCTCTCGAACATCGCCTACACCTGCCAGCACCTGCACCCGCGGCCGAAGCTGCTGATCGTCAACTATCCGCACAACCCGAGCGGTGTGACGGTCGAGCCGGAGTTCTTCGTCGACGTCGTGAAGTTGGCGAAGCGTTACGGCCTGATGGTCATCAGCGACTCGGCCTACGCCGACGTTGCGTTCGACGGCTATCATCCGCCGAGCTTCCTGTCGGCCCCCGGCGCGATCGACGTCGGCGTCGAGTTCACGACGATGAGCAAGGGGTACAACATGGCCGGCTGGCGCGTCGGCTACGCCTGCGGCAACCAAGAGATGCTCAAGGCCCTGGCGACGATCAAGGCGTACTACGACTACGGCATGTTCCAGGCGGTGCAGATCGCCGCGATCATGGCCTTGCGGAACACCGAAGCGAACGTCGAGAGCCAGGCGAAGCTGTATGAGAAGCGCCGCAACGTGCTGGTCGACGGTCTGCGTCGAATCGGCTGGGACGTGACCGGGCCGCGGGCCGGCATGTTCGTCTGGGCGAAGATCCCGGAGAAGTACCTGCAGACGATGGACACGATGCAGTTCAGCATGAAACTGCTCGAAGAAGGGGCCGTCGCAGTCAGCCCCGGCACCGGCTTCGGCCCGGCTGGCGAAGGCTACTTGCGAATGGCCCTCGTCGAGAACGAGAACCGCTTACGGCAGGCGGTCCGCCACATCGACCGCTGTTTGAATCACGATAACAAACCGGCCGCCGCAGAAACGACGCCGTAAAAGGTTAGCAGTGCGGCTTGCCCCGAGCGTTTGCGATCCATCAAGCGTGGGATCATATGGAACAAGCACGCCAGGCAATTCTATACGGCCTCATCGCAGGCCCCTCGGTCGCCGCCCTGCTCGGCGTCTGGCGAAAAGGTTGGGTCTACGGACTTCTTTGCGGCGTAGGCACCCTGCTGTTCATGGCGTTGCTGCTGCTGCCGATTTATCTCGGATTCGCCAACGCGATGAAATTGGGTTAATCCCACGAATCGAAGTCCCCCAGTCTGACTTCTGAGGATTCGACTTCCGACGGTCCGGTCCTAGTCGACCCCGCCGACGACCGCT
>CAMCTH010000580.1 GCA_945877965.1 Planctomicrobium piriforme
AATTTCTTCCGCGGCGCGCGGGCCGACGACGCATTGTACAGCCAAGCGCAATGCACCATCGCCATTTGCGAAATGTACGCCCTATCGAAAGACTCCAAACTCAAGGACGCCTGCGAACGGGCCGTCAAATACTGCCTCGAATCGCAAGACCCGAGCCTCGGCGGTTGGCGGTATCGTCCGCGCAGCGATAGCGACACCTCCGTCACCGGCTGGATGGTGATGGCCCTCATCAGCGCTCGCAACGCCGGGATCGCGGTACCGCAAGAGAACCTCGATCGCATCTCGCAGTATCTCGACCGCGCCGCCAAGGGACTCGACATGATCGACCCCACGACGACGGTCGTCACGGGTGCCACGACTAAACAGATGGCCGGCCTCGGCAGCAAATACGCTTATCAACCGGGGCTCGACTACGATCGGGTGATGACGGCCGAGGGGTTGCTCTGCCGCATGTATCTCGGCTGGTCGCACGACGACCCACGGCTCGTCACCGGCTGCGAATTGCTGCTCGACCACCTGCCGCAATGGCGCGATCGCGACGTCTACTTCTGGTACTACTGCACGCAGACCATGTTCCACATGGAAGGGAAGTTCTGGAAAGCGTGGAACGCGGCGCTTCGTGATATGCTTGCGAGTCGCCAAGAAAAGGCCGGCCCGGAACGCGGCAGTTGGGACCCGCTCGACAACGAAGGTCCCGACCTCTGGTCGCTCAACAAGCACGGCGGCCGACTCTACGTGACGTGCTTCTCGCTGTTCATGCTCGAAGTCTATTACCGCCACCTGCCGCTGTACTCGGACCTCAAGAAGCAGATGGAAGCGACGACCAAGAAGACGACGCAATAGATCGTGCCCCGGTGACAGCCGGGAGGGCGAGGCTCCCGCCGAGCCGTTCTGAACTCCCGTCGTTTAGAATTCGCGCGGCCCGACGCGACGCGGCATCGCGGGAACCGGCAATTCTTCGATCAGAGGTTGTTTCATCGGCGGAGCAAACGGCATCGTCGGGTTCACGCTATTGGGATAGCGTCCCGGATACTCCACGATCAACGCTCCGCCTTGGCTGTAGCGATAACCTGGACTCGGTGCATAGACCGGCCGATAGACGTAACCGTTGCCGTTCGGCTCGGTGTAGATGATCTCATGCCCCACGGCTTGTCGCGCACCGCTGTAAATCGGTCGGTAGCCGCCGAGCAAGTTGTAGCCGACGCTAAATGGATCGTACTGCCAGAAGTTCGTCGCCGAGATCGTCGGTTGTGCGCCGTACATCGGCTGCACATCGTACGGGTCCATTCGGTAAACATTGCGCGACTGGGCCGAAGCCGACGTCGCCCCGCCGAGCAGCGTGCCGACGACGAACAGCGACGTCGTTGCCGCGATAGAAAACCGAAGACGTGAAACGCATCGCGCCATGCCGCACCTCGCCGAGTTCGTGAACGCCCCGCGGCTCGATCCGCTGAGATCATCCTAGAGGCGTCGCACGGTCGCAGCAAGTTTTCCGCACCCGGCTGAGGCGGTTAGTTGGCCGAATTGACGGCCATTCGGGCTTTGAGCGTCTGCAAGGCCGCAATGGACTCCATCCCCTGCAGACCGAAGCATTCCCAAAGCAGAATCAACGCCCCGTTGATCGAGCCCGACGCCAACTCTTGCCGCAAGGTCATCGCCTTATGCAAGAACTGCGGTCGCTCGCGCAGCTGGTCGCGGAAGCGCTGAGCACATTCCCGCCCCCGCTCGGCCGATACTTCGAGCAAGCCGGCCAGCACGCGTCCCGCCTGGTCGACGTCGTTCGCCAAAGCGTACTTCACGAAGTCCTGGAAGTTCGGCACCGTCGACGAATTGCCGTCCGGAGCCACATAGATGACAGACGACTGCGCAAGCGTCGCCGTCTCGGAATCCATTTCGCCGGTAGTTTCGACCGCCGCTTCATGCACGGCTACCTGCCGCGATTCGCTCTCGGCCGGTTCGTATCCCAGCACGGGCGCCGGTTCCAGCGGCACCGAATCGTCGGGCAGCGGTGCCTCGTCGACCGGCGGTAGATTGTTCAGTAGCAAGTTGACGTGATTCAACCGCTGGCCGATCTGGTCTTGGATGGCGTCGATCTCCGACGAGTAAGACAGCCCGAGAGCGTCTTCCAAGATCGTATCGCGACACTCCAAAACGCGTTCGGTCAGCCGCTCGACTAGAATGTCGCGCGCTTGTTGCAGCAGCGAAATCGCTCGTGCCCGATCGTGCATCGCCGAGGCCTCCACGCCGTTAGAAATCGTCGGTCTCTGCGCGTCGCGACCGAAGCCGAGCGGCGCAGCAGAATACCGGCCTTCTTCCAGAATAAGCGGAGGTCGCCCCCCCGGCAACGATTATTGCTAGGCGGTTTCCCTTACCCACTGCCGTCTCGCAGAAACAATCCGACCTACGGCGTCGCTGCCGGTTGTGACGGCGTTCCGGCGACCGGCTTCTCTTTGTGCGGCAGGGTCTTCAACGCGCTCGACAGGCCGATCAACACGACCATCAGCGTCACCAAGATAGTCAACCACTTGCCGGCGTCGGCACGCAGCTTCTGGGCCAAGGCGCTTCGTCCGACCAGAATGCTCGCCAAAGCGAACACCCCCATCGCCAGCAAGAACTTGACGCCGAAGATCGCGTGATACGGCGTCCCCTTCAGAACGAAGGCGGAGTTGATCTTGAGGAAGTTGAAGATTCCGGTCGCCAACAGCACGGTGATCGCGATCATCACGACCTTCGACCAGCGCGAACGAACCCCCTCGCGGAGGGCTTTGCGAGGTTCTTCGGCCAACGTCTCCGAGGCGGGATGGAGCGCGATCTTCATAAAGATCGCCCCCCCTGCCGCCGTCACCGCCGCCAGGATATGCAACCACCGCGACACGAACATGACGACGTCGAAATCCACGGGACGATCCTCGTTGCAAATGGGCCGAGACAGTTCACCGGCGCTGCGTTGCCGACGATGCGGCACAAACAACAACTTTGTCGAACGAATCGACGCCTGATGTTACGTCGCGGCCGGCGGATCGTCCAGCCGTCCAGCCAGTCGCAAGGCCAACTCGGTCGCCGCTTCGGGCGTCGCCACGATGCCGTCCAACTGTGCCACGCGTACCGACTGCAGGAGCTGCGCGAACCCGCGCCCCGGCCGCAGACCGAGTCGCACCAAGTCGTCGCCCGTCACCCACGGCGGCGGGTCAAGTTCTTCGCGCGGCCGTGCCAGTTGTGCGCGACAAAACTCGACGTCATCCGTCGGCAAGCCGAGCACCGCACTCCGGGCCGCAAGCAGCTGGACTAACTCCGGTCCGAGTTGATGAGCCAACAGCGGCTGCACTTCCGACCAGGCCCGCCGCGCCCCGTTCTCGAGTCCGCATTGATTACGCACCAGCCAAGTCGCGCGGTCGCGTTCGTCGTTCGAGAGCTTCCATCGCCGCGCCACCTGCATGGCAATCTCCCCGACGCGTCGCGCCGCATCGTCGGCGTTCGCCGCACCGTCCCAACCGACGTCCGACAACAACGCCGCCAAGACCGTGCCGAACGCAACCGGTGCATGCCGTTCCAGTTCGCTTAGCACCCCAAGCGTAACCTCCCAACGACTCACGCCGGCGGTCGACACGGTTAGCGCAGCAAGCGGCAGCAGCTCAGGCAGAATCGCCGCGGCGAGCCCGACGTCGACCAGGATCGCAGCCGCGCTGGCCTGACCGCGCACCCCCAGCATGCCTCGCATCTCTTGTGCGATTCGTTCCGGGCTAACGACCGTCACCGTCGCGGCCCCGTCGACGATCGCTTGTCGCGTCGCGGGGTCGAGGGCGAACCCGAAGACCGCCGCCATCCGCACGGCCCGCATCATCCGCAGTTTGTCCTCCGCGAATCGTTGCGCCGCCTCGCCGACGGCTCGGACCACGCCGCGGCGA
>CAMCTH010000581.1 GCA_945877965.1 Planctomicrobium piriforme
GAGCGGCAGAAACAGGAGGCGGCGTCACCGGCTTGGGCGGTGCCGCAGGAGCGGGCGCAGCCGGAGCGGCGGCCGGTTGTGGCGGCACAGGCATCGGCTGCGGACGATTCGGAACCGGCTGCTGCGGCGACTTACTTGGCTGCGGCGTTGCCGGCGGGGCAGGGCTCGGTCGCGGCGGCATGTTGGTCGGCGGCAGATTCGCAGGCGGCGGCGAACCGGGAAGCGGACCGGGGCGCGGCGGCATGTTCTGCGGTGCGCCGGGCGGGGGCGCCATGCCGGGGAACATCACGCCGCCGCCGAACAGCTGCGGCGGTTGCGGGGCACCGGGGAAGTTCGGCATCGGTGCGGCGGGAAAGCCTGCGGCCCCCGTCGGCATCGGACCGCCTGGAACGGCACCTCCGGGAACTTGCGGCACGCAGTATGGCGCGCGGTAGCCGCCGGGCGGTTGTTGCGGAAAACCAGGTTGGGGGAAACCGGGTTGAGGATAGTTCTGCGGCGGCGCGCCCTGCTGAGGAAAGCCGGGTTGCGGATAGCCTTGCTGGGGATAAGCCGGCTGCTGCGGATAGGCCGGTGGATAGTTCATCCCCGGTGGATATTGCGGCACTTGTGCGCCAGGAACTCCGGCCTGCGGAAAGCCTGCGCCGGGAATGGGCGCACCGGGTATACCCGTTGGTCCGTTCGGAGGGCGCTGACCCGGACCGCCGGCCCCGGGTCCCGAGGGAGGAACCGCCATGACTGCCGCTTCTCCGTTCCCGACGCCTGTCGGCAACAGTCGCACGCGCGAATCGTAAACGACCCGTGTCGCGTTTGTGTGTTTAATCAATTATCGCCTGTCCCGAAGCGATACTGTGAGTCTACCCGTCTGTTTGTGATGCGGCAAGCAAAAGTGTCGACGCCGTAGCCGGTTATGTCGACGTTGCCGAATGCGCATCACGTGGGCCGCGTTAAGGAATTATCATTTCAGCCCTCGACGCCTAACGGTCGATCGGGCATAATCACGGATCTACATGACGCGGGGTGGAGCAGCCCGGTAGCTCGCGAGGCTCATAACCTCGAGGTCGCAGGTTCAAATCCTGTCCCCGCAACTTGCAGACGTTTTCGAAAAGGCCCAGGTTCAACACCTGGGCCTTTTTCGTTGGCGAGCCGGCGTTCGTTAGCAGAAGGTCATCGACGCCGGGTGCCCGGAGTTTCGTCGTCGCCGGAAGGGGGCTGATTTGTGCTGTTTAACGGCCAATACCCAATTCCGCGGTCGCGATAAAAATTGACGCCGCCGAGACTTGCCGATAATCTGATCAGAGATTGCCGATCAATCTTACTGACTCGTTCGTGCCCGCCTGTTTGCGTCTCGCCTACGTCTCGCCCCGCTCGATCCCCCACTCCGTCGATCGTCGTTCTTCGGCGACGCTCTGCGGCCTGCTTGGGTTGCTGCATGACCAACTCCCCACTCGCTCGGTGGTCGAAGTCCTTCGTCCTCGCCGCCTGCTGCGCGAGTGTCAGCTGGGCGTCGCTCATCGTCGCGGCCGAGCCGAAGTCGACGACCGCAGCAAATCGCAGCGACGCCAAGCCCAGCGCCGCGAAGAACGCTGCACCGAAGACTGTCGCGGCGAAGACCGCCGTTCCAGGGCGCGAGGCGGTTGCTTTCTTCGAGAGCAAGATTCGGCCCGTCCTCGTCAAGCAGTGTTATTCGTGTCATTCGAAGGACGCCAAGGACCTAGGCGGCAATCTCTTTCTCGACTCGCAAGAAGGGTTGCTGAAAGGGGGGCTTTCTGGCCCCGCCGTCGTCGCGGGCAATCCGGACAAGAGCCTGCTGATTCAGGCGTTGAAGTACGACGGCGTCGAGATGCCGCCGGAGCATCCCGTCAGCGAGTCGATCGTCGCCGACTTCGTGAAGTGGGTGGCGATGGGCGCCCCCGACCCACGGAATGCTGCGGCCTTGGAAACTCCGAAGAAGCCCGTTGCCGGCGTGACGACCGATCATTGGTCGTTTCAACCGGTCACGCGTCCGCAGTTGCCGAAGGTCGATGATCGCGGGTGGAGTCGGAGCGACATCGATCGTTTCATCTATGCCCGACTGGCGACGGAGAAGTTGCAACCGGTCGCCGATGCCGACCCGCGCACGTTGCTCCGTCGACTCTCCGTCGATCTCATCGGCTTGCCGCCGACGATGGAGCGACTCGAAGCGTTCGTCGCCGGATATCACAAAAATCCGCAGCGTGCGACGGAGCAGATCGTCGACGAGTTGCTGGCGTCGCCGCAGTTTGGCGAACGTTGGGGCCGGCATTGGCTCGACGTCGCCCGCTACGGCGAGTCGAACGGCAACGACGGCCTGAGTCGCAACCCGACCTTCCCGCATGCTTGGCGTTATCGCGACTACGTCATCGCCGCATTGAACGCCGACGTGCCGTACGATCGCTTCATCACCGAACAGATCGCCGGCGATCTGTTGCCCGCCGACTCGCACGAAGAAAGAGTTCGCCTCTGGACGGCGACCGGCTATTTGGCGATCGGCTGGAAGCCCGCGAAGGCGATGAACATCAATTTCGACATGGACATTGTCGCCGATCAGATCGATGCCGTCGGGACGGGCATCCTCGGTCTAAGCGTCGCGTGTGCCCGGTGTCACGATCACAAGCACGATCCGATTCCGACGCGAGATTACTACGCGCTGGCCGGAATCTTCGCGAGCGTCGAGTCGCTCTACGGCATGGGAGCGTTCGACCCGCTGACCGCTCCGGCGACGGAGCTTTATGTGTTGAGCAAGCCCGAGCCGCCGAAGCCGACGGACGCTGCGGAGAAAAAGTCCCCGTCGACAGATACAAAGCCGACCGAGACCAAACCTGCTGCCGCCGCCGACAAAGCCGCTGCCAAGCCGAAGGCGAAACCGACCGTCGGCAAGATAACCTACAAGCCGGGCACGCCGCTGGCGATGGGCGTCCGCGAGCGGGCTGCGCCGGTCGATTGCAAAATCAACATCGGCGGCGAGTCGAACAAGCTCGGCGCGAGCGTTCCGCGCGGCTTCCTGTCGGCCTATCCCTCTTCGCTCGCGCGGCCCGAGATCGATCCGAAGCAGAGCGGTCGCTTGGAGTTGGCCGCGTGGCTCACCGATCCGGCCCATCCGCAAACGTCTCGCGTGATGGCCAATCGCATCTGGCACCATCTCTTTGGTCGCGGATTGGTCGGCACCTGCGATGACTTCGGCGTGTACGGCGAGAAGCCGAGCCATCCCGAACTGCTCGACTACTTAGCGAGCGAGTTCGTCGCCGACGCTTGGTCGATCAAGAAGCTGATTCGCAAAATCGTGCTGAGCCGCACTTATCAATTGAGTTCGACCGGCGATGAGAAAGCCCAGGGCGTCGATCCGGAAAACGTCCTGCACTGGCGACACTCGCGCCGCCGGCTCGATGCCGAATCGATCCGCGATGCCATGCTTGCCGCCGGCGGCAAGTTAGACTTGCGTCCTGCCGTCGGCTCCGCGATCGCCGATAAAGACGTGCTCGTCAACAAGTCGCCGAGCTTGCATCTGTCGAGCGATCACCGCAGCGTCTACTTGTGCCTGATGCGGAACTCTAGCCCGCCCGAGTTGTCGGCTTTTGATATCCCCGACGCTCTTCGTCCGCTCGGCACTCGCGAGGTGACGACCTTGCCGACGCAGGCGTTGTTCTTAATTAACAGTCCGTTCGTCGTTGCACAAGCGGGCCATTTAGCCGATGCCCTGTTGGCCGACGCTGCGACGTCCGCGAACGGAAAATCTTCGGCCGATGCGGAGTCGTTGGTTCGCCAAGCCTACCGTCGCGCATTGGTTCGCGAGCCGGAGTCGAATGAAGTTTCGCACGCCGTCGATTTTGTGAAGTCGGTCGAGGTCCGTTTGTCGGAGTCGGTGTCGGATCAGGCCG
>CAMCTH010000582.1 GCA_945877965.1 Planctomicrobium piriforme
ACCTGCGTCCTCGGACTCGCCACCGGCAGCACGCCGCTGGGCCTCTATCGCGAGTTGATCCGTCTGCATCGTGAAGAAGGGCTCGACTTCTCGCGGGTCGTCTCGTTCAACCTCGACGAGTACGTCGGCCTCGAACCGACGCACCCGCAGAGCTATCGCCACTTCATGCAGACGAATCTGTTTCAGCACATCAACATCGACGTCCGCAACACGCACGTCCCCGACGGTCGGGCCCTCGATTTCGAAAGCCACTGCGAGCAGTACGAGCGGTGGATCAAAGAAGAAGGGGGCATCGATCTGCAGGTCCTCGGCATCGGCACCGACGGCCACATTGCGTTCAACGAACCCGGCTCGTCGCTCGGCAGCCGGACGCGGTTGAAGACGCTGACGGCCGAGACGGTGCGCGACAACGCCCGCTTCTTCGCCGAGGGGGAAGAAGTGCCGCGCCTCTCCGTGACGATGGGGGTCGGCACGATCCTCGAATCGCGTCGCTGCCTGCTGCTGGCGACCGGTCCTTCGAAGGCCGAGGCGATTCGCGCCACGATCGAAGGCCCGGTGACGGCGCAGATCACGGCCTCGGCCCTGCAATTCCACCGCGACGCTACGGCGATCGTCGATGAAGAGGCCGCCCTCCGTCTGTCGCGCCGCGAATATTACCGGGAAGTCGAACAAGCTCAACAAGCATTGCAGGCGGGGAAGCTCGCCTTTGGGAAAAAAGGATAAATCATGAAACGAATTACCCGCGAGCAAGCCCGCAAGTACGCATTCGATTGGCGCGACGAGCCGTTGTTGCACGTCGCTTCGGGCGAGACGTTCGAAATCGAAACGTACGACGCCAGCACCGGCTACTTCAAGACCGAGCAGGATCTGGCGATCCCGGCCCAGCGTCCCGGCTTCGATCGCAACCCGCCGCTGGCGAATCCGATCGGCGGGCCGGTTTTCGTCGAAGGAGCCCGCAAGGGAGACACGCTCGTCGTGACGATCGAGTCGATCACGGTCGACGATTATTCGTGGATCGCCATCGGCCCGCGTCGCGGTCCCTTGGGCGACAGTGCCTCGCGACCCGAATTGTCGAAAGAGTATACGACCCGCATCTTCCGCCACACGCCGGGCCCCAGCGGCACGACCTGCGACGGCACGCTCCACTTCGGTGCCAAGGATTTGAGTTGGCCGATCACGCCGTTCATCGGCACGCTCGGCGTCTGTCCCGATCGCGAAGTGACGACGAGCGTCGACGGCCAAGGCGACTGGGGCGGCAATCTCGATATTCGCGACGTCGCGCCGGGCAATCGGATTCTGCTCCCCGTCTCGCACGACGGCGGACTCTTCTATCTGGGCGACGTCCACGCCAGCCAAGGCGACACCGAGTACACCGGCATGGCGGCCGAAACAAAGGCGACGATTCGCCTGAAGCTCGAAGTCCTCAAGGGCAAGCGCACGCCGTACATGCGGATCGACAAGCCCGACTCGATCGTGACGATCAATGCCAACCGACCGCTCGAGTACGCCGTCGATGCGGCGATCGTCAGCCTGATCGATTGGCTCGTCGCCGACTACGGTTTCTCCCAGGTCGACGCGTACTTCTTGGTGAGCACCTGTCCGGATTTCCGGATCAACGTCTACCAAATGTGCCGCGTCGCGAAACTCAGCTTCGTCGCCGGAGCCGAGATTCCGAAGAAGTATTTGACGCAAAAGTAGTCGTTCACGCCGACGTCAAACTTTTACTTCGGCGCCGGGACGCCCTTCAGCGGCGGCACGGTGATCGACGACGGCGGCGTGAAGTTGAAGCCGCCGGGTGCGGAAGGCGGCGCCATACCGGGAAGCGAAGTCGGCGGCGTGTTCAACGGGCCGCCCGGGTTGATGTTGATTGTCTGCGGAGCGCCCGGCAACATCGGCCCCAGCGGACCGCCGACCGACGGCATTCCCGGCAAGCCTGGGATAGCCGGCATCACACCGGGGCCGACCGTCACCGGCGGCGCTTTCACGCCCGGCCCTGCGTCGGTCTTGGTCGTCACTGCGGCGACGGTCGCCGACGGAGTCGCGCTCGGCACCGGCGGCGGAGCGAACGCAGTCGGCGGCGGTGTGACTGGTTTCGTGAAGTCGGGCATCGACGGGCCGAAGGTCGACGGCACGACGACCGTCGAAGTCGGCGTTGCGCCGGGCGTGGGAGACGGCGTCGTCACGACGTCTTGATCGGTGGAGATGATCTGCGATCCGTCAGGCCCGGTCCCGGTCGCCGTGGCGGTCGGCGTCTCTTCCGGCGCGACCAGCGGCCGAGCAAAAATGTTCGTCGCCGACGTCCCCTTCAATTCTTTCGCTTCGGGAAAGACCGATTCGAAGTAAGCCAGCAATTCCGCCGACATCGCTTCGGTCGAAATCACTTTGCCGACCGACTGCGGACGACCGAACTTGCACTCGGAGTCGAATACGATCACGGCCGTGTAGTCGCCGGGGACTTCCGGATCGGTGCTCTTAAAATGAAACTCAACTGCGTAACGCCACAACGGTTGCGACCAAGTCGTGGGGATCGAATCGTAATTCGAGTAATCGTTGAGCAGGCTCCGTAGTTGCGGAAGGTTCGGATCCTTCGCGATGTCTTTCTTCACGAGCGTCACATAGCGCAACTCGTCGATATTGAAGAGCGCGTCGTAAAACGCCGGCTTCTCGGCCGATCCGACTTCCTCGGGCCGAATGAGCATCGCGCTCACTTCCGACGACTCGCGGAAAATCTTCGGCGACTCAAAGCCCCAGAAGGTCTGCGGCACGCGGCGCGACTCATAGTGATAGAGCCAACCCGCGGCCGCCATCAGAACGCCGAGCGCGATCATCAGCGCGACGAGCCGATCGCCGCTGAGCAACGGTTTCTTATCGAGCGCAACCTCATGCTCATGCTCGGGGGACAGCAACGAGGTTTGCTCGGCGGGGGACGTGCTTGCCGCTGCGGCTTCCGGATTCAATTCGTCGTGACGATCCATCTAAGCGATGACTCCTGCTTCTCGTAATCGCGCGAGGTGTTCGTCTTCATAGTGTAACCAGTCGCGCAAGATCGCGTCAGTGTGGCGTCCCAAGTCGGGCGGCGGCGTGGGTTTAGGCGCAGTCCGATCGGACCAATGAATCGGACTTCCCAGCAAGGACAACGGCCGGCCCGCCTCGTCCTCGAGCGTCTGCACCATCTCGCGAAACTGCGACTGCGGCGTCGCGGCCGCTTCGTCGACCGTCGCAATTCGGGCATGCGGCACCTCGGCCGACTCCAGCAGTTGCAACCAATCGGCCGTCGTCCGTGACTGCATCAGCGGCCGCAACAGGCCCGACAACTCGTCGCGATGCGCCACCCGATCCGGGTTCGTCCGGAACCGCGGATCGCTCGACCATTCGACTTGGCCGACGGCCAGACAAAACCGCTCCCACTGCCGATCGGCCCCCACGGCCAACACGACATGCCCGTCGGCCGTCGGAAACGATTCGTAAGGCACGATCTGCGGATGGGCGTTGCCGAACCGGCGCGGACTCCGTCCCGTGAGCAACGAACTCTGCGCGACGTTCACGAGCGCCGCCAAGGTGCAATCGGCCAAAGCCAGATCGAAGCCCGACGCCGTGCGGCCTTGTTCTCGCGCGAACAAGCCAGCCAGCAAACTCGTCGCGGCATAGAGTCCGGTGAGAATATCGCTGATCGCAACGCCGACCTTCATCGGCTCGCCGTCGGGCTCGCCGGTGATCGACATCAACCCCGACGACGCCTGAATCGCCAAGTCGTAACCTGGCATGTCGGCCAGCGGACCCGTTCGCCCGTAGCCCGAGATCGAGCACGTTACCAACCGCGGGTTCAACTGCTTCAACCGCTCCGGTTCCAGGCCAAGCTTCGCGACCGTGTCGGGCAAAAAAT
>CAMCTH010000583.1 GCA_945877965.1 Planctomicrobium piriforme
AGCGTTTCGTCGACGATCTGCTGCATGTCGACGAACTCGATATCGTGGCACAGCATCACGTCGAAGTAGTCGACCCCGAGTCGATGCAGACTCACATCGACGCTTTCGACGACGCGCTTGGCCGAGAAGTCGAAATGGGCCGCATCGTAGCGACCGAGCTTCGTCCCCAGCAGATACTTGTCGCGCGGGACGTCGCGGAGCGCGATCCCGAGCAGGACCTCGCTCATGCCGCGACCGTAGAACGGCGAGGTGTCGATGAAATTCATCCCCAGATCGAGCGCGACCCGGACGCTCTGCATCGCCTCGTTGATATCGACGCCGCGAAACTCCGCCCCCAACGACGACGCGCCGAAGCTGAGCCAAGAAAGATCGAGACCGGTACGACCGAGCGGACGAAAACGCATCGACGATTCTCCGAAGAAGAAATGCGTCCGCAGATTTCGCAGATGACGCAGATTTGAGACGGAGAAAAACGACTTTCTCTCTACTTCCCATCTGCGAAATCTGCGCAATCTGCGGATGCCTGTTTCTGAATGTACCGCAGGACGACGCGTCGTCTACTGCAACCGCGCGGCTCGGCTTGCGGCGGCCAGGCGGCGGTAGAATTGCTTCGCTTCTTCGTAAGCTTTCTCGGCCGCGGGACGTTCGGCTTCGCTGATCGCGGCGGCCCGATTCTTCCAGAGTTGCTCGATCACGGCCGTACACCACTCGGCGCTTCGTTGCGTCGCCCGGTTCGGTCGGCCCGCGACGTTCACGCGAATGACGTTCGTGTGCAACTGCGGAAACTGCCGGACGGCGATCCAGCCGCTCTCTTCGATCGGCACGTCGAAGACCAGCGGATGCGGCCGATTGTTCGCCTGCACCAACGATACCGCCACGCTCCGGCCGTTCACGATCACCTCGACGTAACGCTCGGGCAACTGCGGCTTCTGCTCCGTATCGGGATCTAGCACGCCCGGGGCGCCGACGCGGCCGCGGCCTGCGACCGGTACGATCCCGTGCTTCACTCCCGGCGGCGTCTGCGAACCGAACGCCACTTCGAACCGCACCTTAACCTTCCCCGGCGCTTTGAGCTCGACCGTCTCGCCGTAACCCTTGCCGTCGACCGTGAAGTCGAACGCATGGGCATAGCCGTCGCTCACATACGATCGTCCCTCGGCCAGGCCGCGACACCAGTCGGCGTACTTCAACTGCTTCAGATCCTTGCCGAGTTGCACATACACCCGCCCCTGCCCGACGCGGGTCCCGCTCATGCACGGGAAATCGGTCTCGCCGCTCACGGCGATCGGCAGGCCGCAGTTGAGCAGGTGATACCAGATCGTCCACTCTTGAATCCGCGCCGTGTCCATGCTGCTGATGAAATCGCACGCCCCGTGCGCCGCGGCAACGCAAATCTCGAGCGCGCCGGGACCGTTGAGTTCGGGGATCGCGAAGTTCGGCAACGTCTCGGCCGCCCGCTTGTGACTCGCTTCGAGTTCGATCAAGTTGATGCGACCGTTGCCGTCGGCATCGACGACCGTAAACAACTCCGGCAGCAATGCCTTCGCGGTCTCGGTGCGATCGAGCATCAGATCGCCGTCCTTGTCGAACTGCTCGACAAGTCGCCACGTCTGCGCCTGCGGGTTAATCTGCATGCCGCTCGCGCTGTGGGCATACCCGGCGACGCCCCCCTGCTGCTTCGCCCATTGCATCACCGGCACGGTCCAGGTCGGCCAGCCTTTCGTCGCCGTGCCGTCGGAGCCGGGATAATTTTGATCGCGGAGGTTCAACAAGCAGACATGCCCGAGCCGTTGCGAGCCGAAGCCGCTCACCTCGACGTCGTACTTAATCAGCGTCAGCGGCTCGCTCACGGCGTCGGCCTCGGCCGAGAAGTAGCGGCGTTGAAAATCGTAGCACGGCCCCCAGGTGAGGACCGCTCCAACGTTCAGCCCCTCGCCTTTCACCTGCCGCAGCATGTCGGCCGGCGAGACCCCTTCGGTCGGCGCGGTGTAGTGCGAACAACCGGCCCCGTGGATGTGATGATCGCCGGAATAAAATCCGCGCGCCTGCGGATCGATCCAACGACGGAGTCGAAACGTCTGGTATTCCTCGGCGAGGTCTCTCACGTCCATCAGCTTGCTATCCAGCTTATACTCCGGCCCGCGCGAATATTCGACGCTGTAACGACCCGGCGGGAGCAAGATCGACTCGCCGTCGGCTCGGTAGATTTGCTGCTGAAAGAAGAAGTCGGGAGCCAGGCGTTTGAACTGCGGCGGATGAATGCGGTTCTGGTTGTCGCGAATCGTGAATCGCGCCGTTGTCGGACTGCCGTTATCGTCGAGGATGGTCAGCTTCACCCGGACGGCCGGCTTCACATCGCAGAGCAGCTTGAAGTCGGTCGTCGTCGGCTTGGCCGCGGCGTCGGCGGCGTACGCGAATTGCAACGGCACGTCGAACAATCCCGCCGGGCCGTGCGGGTTGACCATCAGCAGGGCGTACTCGACTTCCAATCCGCTGGGCGACTCGGGACTGCCGCGGACGCGGAACATTTCGACCTCGCACGTCCGCTCGGGATGCACTTGATCCTCGGGCAAGCTCCGGAGCGCGAGCTGATCTTGCCGCGTCAACGAGTTCACCGCCCCGCCGCCGTAGACGGGGCCGTTGTGCGGCGACGTCACAGCGAGCTTCCCTTTGAGGCCCGCCGGATTGACGATCTTGTAGACGAGCGGCACGTAGCCGCGCTGCTGGAGTTGGGCACTGCCAGCCCCACGCTCGATCATTAGCTTGCCGGCTTCGTCGAGCGTGAGGATGAACGTCACTTGCTTGTCGACCTGCTGCTGTAAGTGAGCGGCGTTGGGAAGCGCCTCCTTGCCGTAGGGAAGATTGAGCGAATAGCCGAGCGACTCCAGCTGATCGCTGACTCGTATCAGGTTCGCCAGCAGCGGTTGGAACTCGACGAGCCGCGGAGCGAACGGCGGGAGGGGTGCATCGAGAGGAACTTGATCCGGAAAGGAATCCGCGAGCGGCGGCGGCTCGGGGAGCGGCGCACTCTTGACCGTGAGCCCCTGCGGCAACTTGAGCGGCTCGCCTTGGGCCGGGTTCTGAGCAGCGGGCTGGGCGTTGAAGTACGACCGGTCGGGGAGATAAAAGTCTTGGACCTTCAGACCGCGCGGCGCTCGCACTTCGTTCGACGGCGGTTGAGAGTCGACGGCCGAGGCAAAGCATGCGGCACCGAGACACAGCGACGCGGAGAGCAACTGGGAATACAGCTGCGAACTTCGTCGTCGCTTCGGTCGCGGGCCACTTCGGTTCATTTGACCGGCTCCAGATTGAGCAACGCGGCGGGGACGTCGAGATTGAGAGCCTTAATCGCCTCGTCGGGTGCGGGGAGTTGCAGCGTCCACAAAATCCCTTGCGCGAGGAGGCGGCGATACGTGGGCTGCTGCCAGTTGGCGTGGAAGTGCAAGCCCGTGAAGCCGAAGGAGCGGCCGCCGTCGGTGCGGTCGAACGACCAGCCGACCATCTGCCGCTCGCCGGCCGATTCGGCGTCGGCCGGGATCGTGACGAGCGGCGTGATCTTGCCCGCGTCGGCCGGGGCCCGCTTGAGGCGGTAGTAATACTCTTCGCGGAGTTGCAACGGCGACAGGCCTGCCGTGATCGGATGGTCGGGCGTGAAGTTGATTTCGATCTCGTCGAAGAACGTGTACTTGCGATCGGGCCCGCCGTGGCAGGCGCCGAACAAGCGGACGAACGGCGCGATGTTGGCGGCGTCCTTCGTGCCGGTCCCCCAATGGAACACGGTGAAGCCAGCCTCACGCTGCGCGAGTCGCGCGAAGGCCTCGTAGCGCCGCGGGTCGGCCGAGATCCACTTCGCCCCTTCGCTGACGAACAGGACCACGCCG
>CAMCTH010000584.1 GCA_945877965.1 Planctomicrobium piriforme
TTGTGTACTTGCCGCGCATGCCGGCGAGCACGGTCACGTCGTCGCCGTCGCCGTACCCGAAGCCGGCGGGAGCCCGTTTCCAGCCTGCATCTTCTTCTGGCACGTATTGCGGGACAGTCCAGTTCCCTTCCGGATGCTTGCCAGCGAGATAGTCCCAATCCTGTCGAGGCTCGATCAAGGCAATCGCGCCGGCGGGAAGTCCCGTCGGCGGCGCAACGGTCTTCAAGCCGGTCGGCTGCTTAGCGACCAAAAACGGCGGGAGCATGCGCGGCTTCGCGACGATCTGCTGCACGACCGTTCCGCGTTTGACGATGCTGAACGTGTCGCGGACTTTGCCTTCGTGATTGAGCATGGTGCCGATGAGTACGTCGTCGGCGACGTCGATGATCGCCGAGCCGTGCTCGACGAAGACTCGTTTCATGAACGGAATCGTGCCGCGGCGTCCGACGCTCGCGCCGCCGTGCCCCGTGACGACCTGCACCGTTCCTTGATGCGGCTTCAGGCCGGCGCTTTTCTTGTATGGGCCGTCCCCCTGCGGATCGCCGTCGCCGTCGTCGAGCACGACGCCGTCGATAATGCTCGGCGTGTGATACGCACCGTCGATCAGCATCGAGCGTTCGTAGATATGCGAGTGCCCAGTGAGGACGAGATCGACGCCGCCGGCTTCGAGGATCGGCATGATCAGCTCACGCATCTCAATGAGTTGCCCCTCTTTGTCGCTGTCGTGCGTCCCCTTGGTGTACGGCGGGTGATGCCAGAAGGCGATCAGCCACTCAGCCTCGGTCTTGTCGAGATCGGCGCGAAGCCATTGCGCCATGACGCCGGTCGGCTTGCGATCGAGATCGTGCGAGTCGAGGCAGATGAAATGGGCGTTGCCGTAGTCGAACGAGTAAAAGGCCTCGGTCGCAGACGGCAAACCGCCGGCTTCGCCGCGCTTAGGACAAACGTACGCATCAAAGTAAGGACCGAGGCCGGTCATCCCTTTCGAAGTTCCCCCTTCGTGGTTCCCCATCGAGGCCCAGCAGACGATCGTTTGCAACGTCGGCCGATACATGTCGAAGAAGTTGCGCTGGAACTCGACGTCGGTCCCCTTCGGGTAAGCCATGTCGCCGACGTGCAGATAGAAATCGAGCGGCCGCTTTTGTTGCTCGACGTAGTTTTGCATGGCCGTGTGGACGGCGGCTTGCGCCTTGCCGCCGGTGCCGGAATCGCCGACGACCCAAAAGCGGAACGGCTTCTTGGCACCGACTTCGGGGTGTGTGCGGAAATGATGCGCGGCATCGCCGCCGGCCAGTCGCTGTGCGCCGTCTTCCACGGAGTAGTAATACAGTGTGTCGGGTGACAGGCCGTCGAGCTTGGCTTCGTACTGCACGGTTCCGACCGGAGCCGAATGCAGCGTGTCGACGGACGATGTTTTTCCAGCTGCCGCGGCTCGTCGAATGGCGATCGCTTCATCGGCCGCCGTTTGGTAGAGGTGCTGCGGCGATTTTCCGTAGCGGACCGTCGGCTTCGATTCGCCGAGCGTTCGCCAAACGATCGTCATCGACGTCGGCGTGGCGAGTTGCAAATAAGGGCCGCGGACGAGTGCGGCAGGCTCGGCGGCCTGTGCCGATGGTAATGCCGTGACGATCGACGAAAGCAGCCAAGCGGAATGGAGCGTAAAAACCCAACTCGCACGAATACGAAGACGGCGGTACATGGCGGGCCTTTAGCAGTAATAAGACCGCCCGCAGGCATGCGGGCAGCGGCGGGATTAGCGTCATCGTAGAATCCCAGCGTGGCGCGTGCAACGAATTCCCCGCGCGCTTCCGTCGGCGCGACGTCGAGGTTAAATTGGCAGTTCAGCAAGTTCGTTCGCGGCGCACGACGTCGCGGTCCTGCCGCTCGGTCTTCCCTCCTTCCACCCGCAACCGCCGACTCATGCAACTGACCGACCTCCACTGGCCCGACGTCGCCCAGCTTTCGCGCGACGTACCGATCGTGATCCCCGTCGCTGCGTTGGAGCAACACGGCCGGCACATGCCGCTGTTCACCGACAGCATGTTGCTGGGCGAAGTGGTTCGCCGCGCCACGGCTGCGATCGCGCCCGAAAAGGTGCTGTTCGCGCCGCTGATGTGGCTCGGCAATTCGGAACATCATCTCGACTTTCAAGGGACGATGACGGCGTCGCCGCGCGGTTACTTGGATTTGCTCTGCGACATGGCTGAGAACTTCCTCTGCCACGGCTTCAAGCGGATCGTGTTCGTCAACGGTCACGGTGGCAATCATGTGCCGGGCTTACAGGCGACGTTCGAACTGCGCCAGAAGCATCGTGCCCAAAGTGATTTGCTGCTGCTCTGGGCGACGTACTGGGACACGGCCAAGCCCGACGCTCCGGCGATGAAGTTCGTGCAACAACGAATGGGCCATGCCTGCGAGTGGGAGACGTCGATGATGTTGCGGTTGAACCCGCACCTGGTCGGCGATCTCTCGAAGCTGGAATCGGTCGAGTTCACGGGCTCGTTCGAGCCGGCCGTCCGGGCGTGGATCACCAAGGATCGCACCGCGTCGGGACATATCGGGATGCCGCAGCACGCCACCGCCGAAAAGGGGGAAGTTCTGTTCCAGACCTTCTCCGCAGGCTTGGCGAAGCTGCTCGAACGCATCGCCGCCTGGGACGGCAAGAGCTGGCAAGCCTAGCACGGCAACGCCCTGCTCTCTTCATCGAGCCGCGTCGCTCGCCGACGCGCGTAGCTGCTTTCAACGATCGCACTGGCGGCCGACAAGCCGTCGTGTTGCATTTGATTTGATTGACCGGGCTCTCCGGCGGCCGCACAATACGCGCTGCAATCGATACCGATGCTTACGCTTTCCGGTGCGGAGACGAGACGATGCGGCGGCTCTGGACGTGTCTGGTCGGGTTATGGGTCGCTTCGGCCGCAGTGATCGCGGCCGCCGAGCCGCTCCGGATCGGCACGTTTTCGCTCGACGGCACCCCGCCGGTCGGCAGCCCGCTCTGCGATGGACTCGTCCGCCCGGTCGCGACCGTCACCGATCCGCTGTTGATTCAAGGTGTGGTCCTCGTCGGGGCCGGCAAGCCGATCGCCCTGATTGCGTTTGATTGGGTCGGCATCGGCAACGGCGGCTACGACGCGTTTCGCGAAGCGGTCGCTCGCCGGATCGGCACCGAAGCTGACCGCGTCGCAATTCATTCGCTGCATCAGCACGATGCTCCCGGCTGCGATTTCGACGCCGAAACCATCTTGGCGCAGCACGGTCTCAGCGGGGCTGCGTTCAACGTCGTTCATGCCCGAGAAACGATCGAGCGGGTCGCCGCCGCCGCGGAGCAAGCGCTCCGGCAAGCGGAGCCGGTCACGCACATCGGCCTGGGCAAAGGGAAGATCGAGCAGGTCGCTTCGGCGCGACGGGTGCTCGGGCCCGATGGTCGTGTCAAATACACCCGCACGAGCACGACCCGTAATCCCGACGCCCGCGCCGAGCCCGAAGGGGTGATCGATCCCTACGTGCAGATGCTCAGCTTTTGGGACGGCGACAAACCCCGGGCCGTCCTTTCCTATTACGCCATTCACCCGATGAGCAACTACGGCAAAGGGGAAGTGAGCTCCGACTTCATCGGCCTGTCTCGCGCCGCTCGCATCAAAGCATCGGGCGTGTTTCAGGCCCATTTCAACGGTGCGGGAGGGAACGTCACCGCAGGAAAGTACAACGACGGCAGCCCGGAAAATCGTCGCCTCTTCGCCGAACGGATCGAGCGCGGCATGGCGGCCGCCTGGGATGCGACGCAGAAAACGCCCGTGACGTCGGCCGACGTCGCTTGGAACGTCGCAGCGGTCGCGCTGCCGCTCAGTCCGCGATACGTCGATCAAGGGGC
>CAMCTH010000585.1 GCA_945877965.1 Planctomicrobium piriforme
CCCAAGTCGTGATCGTCGGCCGACCGAACGTCGGCAAAAGCAGCATCTTCAACTGGCTGGCCCACAAGCGGCTGGCCATCGTCGACGATCATGCCGGCGTGACCCGCGATCGGATGAGCTTCCTGCTCAATGAGGGAGATCGCTACTTCGACATCGTCGACACGGGCGGAATCGGCATCGTCGACGTCGACAATCTGTCGGCGCACATCGATGCGCAGATCGAGACCGCCATCGAGTCGGCCACGATCATCCTGTTCGTCGTCGATACCCGCACCGGCCTGCTCCCCCTCGATCACGAGGTCGTTCGTCGCTTGCGCGCGATCAATCGCCCGACGATCCTGGTCGCCAACAAGACCGACGACGAAACGTTCGACACCCAGGCCGACGATTTCCTCCGCCTCGGCCTCACCAACTTGGTGAAGGTCAGCGTGCTGCAGAATCGGCATCACGACGACCTCGTCGAAGCGATCGTCGCCCTGTTGCCGCCGGCTGATGAAGAGGCGGCCCCCGGAGCAGCCGAGATGAAGCTGGCGATCGTCGGTCGCCGCAACACGGGCAAAAGCACCTTCGTCAACACGCTGTCGCAATCGAACCGGATGATCGTCAGCGACGTCCCCGGCACGACCCGCGACAGCGTCGACGTCCGCTTCGAAATCGACGGCAAGACGTTCATGGCCATCGACACGCCGGGCGTGAAGCGGGAAAAGAACCTCGCGAACGACGTCGAGTATTACAGTTTGCACCGCGCGCAACGGAGCGTGCGCCGGGCCGACGTCGTGCTGCTGTTCTTCGATTGCGAGCAACCGATCAGCAACGTCGACAAGCAACTGTGCAATTACATCCACGAAGAGTTCAAGCCCTGCATCTTCGTCGTCAACAAGTGGGACCTGTATCACGGCAAGGTCGTGACAGAAGATTGGGTCAAGTACCTGCACGACACGTTCCGCACGATGACGCATGTGCCGATCGCGTTCATCACCGGGCAGACCGGCAAGAACATGAAGGCGCTGCTGAATCATGCCCAGATGGTGTTCAAGCAATCGACGGGCCGCGTCGGCACGTCGGAGTTGAACCGCGTGCTGCGGAAGGCAATCGAACGCAACGAGCCGCCGCTCTATCACAATCGCCGCCCCAAGATCATGTACGCCACGCAAGTCGGAGTGCAGCCGACGACGATCGTCCTCTTCTGCAGCGAGCCGAACGGCATCAGCAAGGACTACGAGCGTTACCTGCTGACGACGTTCCGCGACAACCTGCCGTTCTCCGAAGTGCCGATCAAGCTCTACATGCGCCGCGCTCACGACGAAGAGTCGAAGAAAGACGGCCAACAAGAAAAGATCGAAGTCCAACGCCGCCGACCGTAGGCGACAGTCGAATTCATCCGCAGATTTCACAGATTGCGCAGATGAAAAGACGAAGGCAAAGTCTCTTTCTAATCTGCGAAATCGGCGCAATCTGCGGACGCATTTGACTCCTCTCCGCGTCGCGGATTGATTTTGCTACGATGATCGCGGCGAGGGCATCTTCCCCCTTCCGCTCTCCGCCTTCCCCCTTCGAAGGACTTCTCCGTGATCATCGGCGTTCCCAAAGAGATTAAGCGCGACGAGTATCGCGTTGCCCTGCTGCCCGTCGGCGTCGAGGAGTTGACCCGTGCCGGGCATCAAGTGCTGATCGAAAGCGGGGCCGGGCTCGGCTCGGGCATTCCCGACGAAGAGTACGAAACGCAGGGTGCTCGGCTGCTCCACGATGCCGAAGAGCTGTTTGCCGAAGCGGACCTGATCGTCAAAGTCAAAGAGCCGCTCGAGCCCGAGTGGTCGCGGCTCCGCGCCGGACAGGTTCTCTTCACCTACTTGCACTTCGCGGCCGATCGCAAGCTGACCGAAGCGGTCCTCGCGTCGGGCTGCACGGCCGTCGCTTACGAAACCTTGCGCGACGACCAAGGCCGACTGCCGCTGCTGACGCCGATGAGCGAAGTCGCCGGTCGCATGAGCATTCAAGAAGGGGCGAAGTATTTGGAGCGCCCGCAGATGGGTCGCGGCATCCTGCTCGGCGGCGTGCCGGGCGTCGCGCCGGCGAACATCGCGATCCTCGGCGGCGGCGTCGTCGGCGCGAATGCGGCCAAGGTCGCCGCCGGCTTCGGCGCTAACATCAGCCTGCTCGACGTCAACATGGACCGACTCCGCTACTTAGACGACGTGATGCCCGCGAACGTCGATTGCATTTTTAGCGACCGGCATTCGATTCGCGAACGCCTGCGCTCGGCCGATCTCGTCATCGGCGCGGTCCTCATCCCGGGAGCCAAAGCGCCGCGATTGATCGAGCGCGAAGACTTGAAGTTGATGAAGCCGGGGAGCGTGATCATCGACGTGGCGATTGACCAAGGGGGCTGCGTCGAAACGGCGCGCCCGACGACGCACAGCGAGCCGGTCTACTTGGTCGACGGCGTGCTGCACTACTGCGTGACGAACATGCCCGGCGCGGTCGGACGGACCAGCACCTACGCTCTTTGCAATGTCACGCTGCCGTGGGTCCTGCGAATCGCCGAAAACGGCATCGCCGCCGCCGCCGCGAAGTACAAACCGGTCTCGCGAGCCATCAACCTCTTCGACCGCAAAGTCACCTACCGCGCCGTGGCCGAGACGTTCGGGTTGTCGTTCGATCCGCGGTTTGAGGTGTAGCCGATGCCGGATGACGCCGTAAGCGCCGTACCGTTCTGGGCCGTGGCGTCAATCACGATCGTGCAGACGTTCACGGCGTTGGTGCCGGCGCTGTGGCTGTCGATGAAGTTGGCGGCCCGACCGTTCCACGCCGCCGACGGCGAATCGTGGGTCGAGCGGGCCCAGGCTTCGTGGCCGTTGCAAACGCTGTACGGAATCGCCTATGCCGTCTCGCTCGGGGCGTTAATCGCGTGGCAATTTCTCCGCTGGACCGACACGGAACGACTGTTTGCGGGCCCGGCCGCTTGGTGCGCGTGCGGCGTCGTGATTGTCGTTATGTTATGGGCGAGCCGTCGCACGTACGCCCTCGTTCACGGCGAACTGCCGGCCCGGCGAACGACCCTACACACGACGGCCTTCATGTGGATCGTGCAATGGGCGACGTTGCCGATCGTGTTTATCGCCATGCGTTTCTGTCCGCGGCAGTTCGACGAACGAGCCGTCCTCGTTTACATCGCGACATTGGCGGCACTGCTGGTACTCAATTTCGGCGGCTCGATGGCGCTGCTGCGGCTGTTTCGCGTGGCACGGCCGGCATCGGAGAAGACGCAGGCCATTCTCGAAGCGGCGGCCGCCCGCTGCGGTTTTGCGGCTCCGCCGGTGTATGAGTTGGACTTAAGCTACGCCAACGCCTGGGCCTTCCCCACGACCGGGCAGGTCGGCGTCACCCGCAAGCTAGTCGCAGACCTGGAGCCGGACGAGTTGGAATCGATCTTGCTGCACGAAACGGCCCACGTGCAAGAGTCGCGCGGCGAGGTCGCGAAGCGGTTGCTCATGATTCCGTTCGTGGCAAGCATGGCATGGATGCCCGTGATTCTGAGCAACTACCGACTCAAAGGAATCTACCTTTACCTGCTGGCGTTCTACGGCGTCATCTTCTGGTCGCGGCGTATTGCTCATCGCTTGGAAGTCGAGGCCGATGCCTTTTCGACGCGCTGCGTCATCTCGCCGGCGTGCTATGCCCGTGGCTTGGAGAAAATCTATCGGCTCAATCTGGTGCCGGCCGTGATGGGCCGCATCTCGCCGACGCATCCCGACTTGTACGACCGCATGCTCGCCGCCGGCGTGGAGCCCGACTACAAGCGTCCGCCGCGCCCGAGCCGCACCTTCGGTATCGTCACGAAGTTACTGTTCTTCGTGCTGCTGGTC
>CAMCTH010000586.1 GCA_945877965.1 Planctomicrobium piriforme
GCCAACATAAGAAAGGCCGGCTGACCTCCCGCGAACGGATCGCCAAGCTCGTCGATCCCGGCACTTCGTTCTTCGAAGTCGGCCAATGGTCCGCGTGGGAGATGTACTCCGCGTACGGCGGCGCTCCGGCGGCAGGCGTCGTCTGCGGCGTCGGCCTCGTTGCGGGCCGGCGGCATATGGTCATCGCCAACGATGCGACCGTCAAAGCCGGGGCCTTCTTTCCCGCGACGGCCAAGAAAGTCCTCCGCGCTCAGCGGATCGCATTCCAAAATCGTCTGCCGCTGATCTACCTCGTCGACTCGGCCGGCGTGTTTCTGCCGCTGCAAGAAGACGTCTTCCCCGACGAGGACGACTTCGGCCGCATCTTCCGCAACAACGCGGTCCTCTCCGCGGCAGGCATCGGCCAGACCGCGGCGATCATGGGGAACTGCGTCGCGGGGGGCGGCTACTTGCCGGTGCTGTGCGACAAGCTCCTCATGACCGAAGGCTCCGGGCTCTACCTGGCAGGCCCCGCTTTGGTCAAAAGCGCGATTGGACAGGTGGTGTCGAGCGAAGATCTCGGCGGGGCGAAGATGCACGCTCAGGTGAGCGGCACGATCGACTACCGCGAGCCTGACGACGACGCTTGCCTGTTGCGACTCCGCAGTCTCACCGCGCTGGGCACCCCAGATGCCGCGACACCCGCCGCCCCGTTCGTCCGCCGCGAAGCCCGTCCCGCCGCTCGACCGGGGACCGACTTGTACGACGTCGTCGGCCTCGGCCCGCGCCGCGATTACGAGGTCCGCAACGTCCTCGATTGCGTGGTCGACGCCGGCAGCTTCGATGAGTACAAGGCGGAGTTCGGCCGAACGCTCGTCTGCGGCACGGCCCGCATCGGCGGGTTCCCGGTCGGCATCGTCGCTAACCAGCATCACTCGGAAAAGCCGGCCGAGGGGCCGATCCAATTCGGCGGCGTGCTGTATGTCGACAGTGCCGAGAAGGCGGCCCGCTTCGTGATGAACTGCAACCAAGATTGGCTGCCGCTCATTTTCTTACAAGATGTGAACGGCTTCATGGTCGGCCGCGACAGCGAACACGAAGGGATCATCAAGGCCGGCGCCAAGCTCGTCAGCGCCGTCAGCAACAGCCGTGTCCCCAAGCTGACCATCTTGCTCGGCGGTTCGTACGGTGCCGGTAATTACGCCCTCTGCGGCAAGGCGTTCGATCCGCGCTTCATCGTCGGCTGGCCCTCGGCCCGCTGCGCCGTCATGGGGGCCGACCAAGCGGTCAACACGCTGCTCGACGTAACGATCAGCGCGATGGAAAAGAAAGGCGAGAAGGTCGACGCCGCCGAGATGTCCCAACTCCGCGACCAGGTGCGGGCCGACTACGAACGTCAAACTGATCCTCGCTACGCCGCCGCCCGCGGTTGGTTGGATCGGATTATCGACCCCGCCGCGACGCGCGACGAGTTGATCACCGCCTTAGAAATCGTCACCCGCCACGCCGACGTCGAAGCGTACAAACTGGGCGTGTTCCAGGTTTAGAAAACAATATGACGCTACGCATCGGTAACGGCGCAGGATTTTGGGGCGACAATCTCGACGCGCCGCGGCAGCTCGTCGAGTCGTCGCAACTCGATTATCTGACGCTCGAATACCTGGCCGAGTTGACGCTGTCGATCCTCGCGCGTCTGCGCGAGAAGGACCCGAATGCCGGTTACGCACATGATTTCCTGCCAGTACTCAAGAGTCTCGTACCGGCGCTGAAGTCGCAGCCGCAACTCAAGATTGTGACGAACGCCGGCGGCATGAACCCGGCGAGTTGCGCTCGAGCCGCCGCCGTGATCTTGCGCGAGGCGGGCCTCGGCGACGTCCGCATCGGCGTCGTCTCGGGCGACGATCTGCTGCCGCGACTCGCCGAGTTGAAATCCGCCGGCTGCGAATTCAAGAACCTCGACGACGGCCGCCCGCTCGCCGAGTTGATGCAGCCCGTCGTCAGTGCGAACGCGTACCTCGGCGCACAACCGATCGCCGCGGCCCTCGCCGACGGCGCACGAATCGTCATCACCGGTCGCGTCGCCGACGCCTCGCTCACAGTCGGCCCGGCGATGCACACGTTCGGCTGGTCCTGGACCGATTGGAACAAGCTTGCGTCAGCCAGCGTCGCCGGACACCTCATCGAGTGCGGCGCGCAAGCAACCGGCGGTTACTCCGCCGCTTGGGAAGTCACCGATCTCGCGGAAGTCGGCTACCCGATCGCCGAGTTCGAATCCGACGGCACGTTCATCATTACCAAACCCGACGGTAGCGGCGGCCATGTCACGCACGCGACCGTCGCCTCGCAGTTGGTCTACGAGATCGGCGATCCGCGACACTACCTGACGCCCGACGTCGATTGCGATTTCACCACCGTCGAACTCGATGATCTGGGAAGCAACCGCGTCGCGGTTCGCAATGCGGCAGGAATCGCGGCTCCCGAGTCGTACAAAGTATCGCTCGCCTATCGCGACGGGTTCATGGCCGACGGCCGTTTGCTCGTTTACGGCTCGGACTGCATTGCGAAAGCAAACGAGTGTGCTCGTATCATCGCGCACAAACTACACGCCGCTGGGTACGATTACGCACGCGCCAACGTCGAGTTGCTCGGCGCAGGGGACGGCGTGCCGGGCCTGTACGAATCGCCGGTCGGCCTGCGGGAAGTGATGTTGCGGATCGCGGTGCATGATCCGCGTCGTGAAGCGGTCGAACGGTTTTGCCGCGAGTTCGCACCGTTGGCGACGTCGGGGCCTGCGGGCCTCGCCGGGTACACGCAAGCGCGCGGTGAGCCGCGGCCGGTCTTCGCCTACTGGCCGACGTTGGTGCCGCGTTCGCTCATCACTCCCCAATTCGAAGTCCGATCCGCGGGAGATTGGTCATGAGCAAGAAACACCTCCGCGACTTCGCCGTCGCCCGGAGCGGCGATAAAGGGAATCACGCGAACATCGGCGTCATCGCCCACTCGCTGAAGGATTACGAACTACTGCGGCAAGAACTAACGGTCGAACGCGTCGCCGAGTATTTCGTCGGGCTCGGTCCGTCGCGCGTCGAACGCTTCGAACTGCCGAAAATCCACGCGTTCAACTTTCTGCTGTACGATGTGTTGGCCGGCGGCGCGAGTCGTTCGCTCCGTTTCGACACGCAAGGCAAACTGCTCGGCACAGCCATTTTGGATTTAGAACTCTAGTCTCCGGTCACTCGTCTTATGTCCCATCTCCGTCTCACCATTCACGAACACACGGCCACGGTCATTCTCAATCGGGCCGACAAGCGCAACGCACTCAATCGCTCGCTGCTGGCCGAGTTGCAGCAGATGTTCGAGGATCTGCATCAAGAGCGTCGCGTCCGCGCCGTGATTCTGACCGGGGCCGGCACCGTCTTTTGTGCAGGCATGGACCTCGCTGAGATGCAGGAGACGAACCTCTTGCCGAACGCCGCCGAGTTGTGGCACGCCGACGCCGCGGCGTACCGTGATCTCGTCGAGTTCATGTTGCGGTTTCCCAAACCGATCATTGCGGCGGTCAACGGGCCCGCGATCGCCGGCGGGGCGGGACTCGTCCTAGCGTCCGACATCGTCGTCGCGGCCGAGGGGGCGACGTTCGGCTTGCCCGAGCCGTTGCGCGGGATCGTCGCCGGGCTGGTTTCGCCGCTGCTCGCGTTTCGCGTCGGCGGCGGGCAAGCGGCGAAGTTACTCCTCACCGCGCAGCCGATCGCGACGACCGAGGCCCATCGCATCGGTCTCTTCCACGACGTCGTGCCGGCCGATGTGCTCTGGCCGCGCGCCACGGAAATTGCCGCGCAGTGCGCGAAGAGCGCGCCGACGGCGATCTTGCAAACCAAGCGGATG
>CAMCTH010000587.1 GCA_945877965.1 Planctomicrobium piriforme
TACTGATCGTCAGGCCAAGCCCCGTGCCGCCGTGCCGGCGAGTCACGGTACTGTCCGCCTGTCCAAATGCTTTAAATAAGCGATTCGCCTCAGCAGTCGTCATTCCCGGCCCCGTGTCTTCCACATCGATAACTAAACACGGACGGCCGTCGCAGTCATCCACCTGCGCAATCAAGGCGACTCGTCCTCGGTCCGTGAATTTCACGGCATTACCGACTAAGTTCATCAGGATCTGACGCAAGCGCGTCGGGTCACCGATAATGTACGTCGGCACCGGCGTCGCGAGCTCGGCCGATAGAGTCACCCCCTTGCCGATAGCACGGGGACGAAGCAGGGATTCAACCTCATTCAACACGCCGACCAGCGACATTTCGATGTGTTCAATGGTCAGCTTCTCCGCCTCGATCTTCGACAGGTCGAGGATGTCGTTGATAACGGTAATCAGGTGAGCTCCCGCATGTTTGATGGTATCGATGGCTTGAATGCGATGGTCAGGGGCTTGAGTGATGTCGCCGTCATCGTGCAGTAGGTCGGCGAACCCTAGTATTGCCGTTAAGGGAGTGCGAATCTCGTGGCTCATGTTCGCTAGAAATTCGCTCTTGGTACGATTCGCCGATTCGGCAAGTTCCCGTGCTTTCTTCAACTCGACGGCCTGGAACTCCAGCGTAATTGCCTGCAATTCGACCCGCGAGCGCGCTTCTTCCGCCGCGCTTGCGAGCTCGGTTAGCTTGAGTTCAGCCTGCTTCATGGACGTGATGTTCTGATGTGAGATCACGGCAAATCGGTCTTGGAGGAGCGAGAAGCCGCGTACTGAACAAAGAAACCATCGTCGTTCACTGGGTGAATGGCAGGAGTATTCGATCGGTGGCAGTTCGAGATCGCTCGACAGCACCGCCCGAATCGCCGCGGCAACCTCTTTCGCCTCCCGGCAGCGTTGCGCAGATTTATCGCAGACGGCCAAGTAGTCGGCTCCTTCGAGCATGGCACTTCCTCCCCCGCCGTTGGCGAGCGCGAACTCGCGCCATGCTCGGTTGACAGATCGAATCCGACCGTCGCGATCCAGTACAACCGTATGCGAATCAAGTGAGTCGATAATATTGCGCAGAAATTGCTCGGCGTCGCGAATGCGCGCCTCGGTAGCCTGAGCCTTTTGCTCACTCAAAGTCAGAGCTTCTTCGCGCGACTTCAGTTCACGCGCGAGATCATCGGCATGGGCGGCACGGTGATGGATGCGATGGAATGCCACGAGCGCGTAGAGTGCAAGCAGCAAGGTCGAGAGTTGGCAAATGAGTTGCAGATCGGTTAGCACCTGCGTTTCCAACCACTTGGCTTGTTTCTCAGAAGCGATGATCAAGTTGTGGATCACCGAGCGGTCGAACCGTGCAATAAGAACGCTTACAATCACGATGCTCAAGGTGATTGCAACGATGCCCTTCGGTGTTCGAATCAAGCGGCCCATGCAAACGGTAAATGCTTTCATAGATCCAAGCAGAGCATCATACTGCGGCTTCGAATGCACTGCGCAAGACGCATCAACTTATGTTGATTATCGGAATTCACTCCAGTATGGGTCGGTCTTTCGCTTCGCGCAGGCCGCAATACGGGGAACCGCATTTTGAACTAACGATTATTCACCGGCCAACGCATGACCGGCACATCGAGCCGTCGCGAGCCGTTTAGCGACCGGCTCGTGCCCGACGACATACGTCTAGCAGCATCCCCACCATCGTCGAAACCTGTTGTTCCGAAGCTTCTTCGAGGATTGCCAGTTCTAACGCATGAGCTCGTTTGGTGAGGATCGAAAATCCGTAGCTGCCTCCGGAACCTTTGAGCTGATGCGCAAATTGTCTCAGCGAATCACGATCTAGCTGAGCATGAGCCTCTGTCAGCCGTTGAATTCTTGCGGGCATTTCATCAACGAACAGTTCGACTAATTCTTGTAGGCAGGGATCGGATCCAAAATCCGAGTATATGCCGTCAGCTTGCACCGTGTTGGGAGTCATTTTGCGCTCACTTCGGATAGTAACGATAGTATCGTTTCGACGAGGTCCGAGGTTGGAATCGGCTTGACTAAGAACGCGTTGCAACCGGCCGTGAGACATTCCCGGTGAACAGGCTCATCGGTTCTGGCTGATACGGCGAGCACCGGGAGAGTGAATCCCAGACTTCGCAACTCGCGGGTTGCCGAAACCCCGTCTAAAACAGGCATCAACAGATCCATCACGACGACGTCAAAGGGGCGGCTCGTGCGACGAACGGCAGCGACGGCCGCACTTCCGTTGCATTCCAAAGTCACATCAGCGCCGGCGTAACTTAGTTGCTTCGTCAGCAACCGCTGCTGGTCCGGAGTGTCTTCAACAAGTAGTATCCTGATGCCGTCGAGAATGCGCGATGGTGAAACATTCATGGGCTCGGAGCCTCGAGTTGAGAATGCGGTTGTTCGACGAAGGTCGTAAGCATACTCTCATCCGGCATTTGGCCCGCAGCGTGAAGCATCCTAGCAATCAGCAGCGATGAGCGAGTTCCTAGCTTCTTAACTATTTTGTTGCGACGATTTTCGACCGTACGAACTGCGATGTCCAAACGACGCGAAATGGTTTTGTTCATCGCACCCGACAGAGCAAGTAAGAGTACGTCGCGTTCGCCCTCCGTCAGCATGGCAAGACGATCTTGGGCCGCACTACTTTCTTGCATGCGGAAATAAGATTCTCTCGATCTTGCCTGTGAGTCCTCTACGGCATGGGCCAGCCGATTTGCGTCCTCCGGTAAAGTCAGAACGCAAACGGCGCCGCCGCGCATCGCGGCAACGACATCGCGGAGGCGCGGACGCCGTGATAACCAAATAATCGAGACGGGTGATCCTAACTCATTAAGCAGTCGAGGAAGTGCCTCGAAACGCTCCGGTTCGCCGTCCAGATATCCGATCGCGCACCCCGGTTCTTGGATCGTGTCTGACTCGATAAGTGAGGACCAACTCGTGTGAGATCTGTAGACGTCGCCGTGTTGTCGAATTAAACGGTCGATCAGCTCCGTGTCACCCGAGTCCAGCGCCACATAATGGCGATACAAACGGGCAAGCGGAGCCCCGGAATCGACCCTCAGGTACTGGTTGCTGATCGTCATGGTTCGTTCCTATCCCGGCACAAAAAAGCTTTGAAAACTCTCGGTTTCGCAGGCGGGCATGTTCAAAACCCTGCGACTTACGAGTCAATTGGCAGCGGAGCTTGTCCGTCATGCTCCACCACTCGTGTGTAGGGTTTTATGGAAATTTATTCGACACAAAATGAATTCGTGTCGGTTGAAATGACCGCAATCGGTTGCGGGGCACCGCAAAAGCAAATGACGGTAGCCCCGCAGTCGCCCCCTTGGAGGCGAGGGTTTTTGACGGCGGCCCCAACTGCGGCGCCTAATTTCGATCAAAACCGGCCGTTTTGAAGGGGGTGCAGGACGCGCGTCATTCCGCCAGAAGCCGAGTGATCGGCTTTGGTAACTGCCTAAGGCTGTGACGGCGGGATTAGGAACTAGCGGCAAACCGCACGACACGGACCGAGCGAAGCGGCCGTACTTCTCGGTCAGAACGCCTGGGCGCGGCCGTTATCCGCAGCCTTAAGATCGAAGGCAACTTTGATCAGTCCCGCCAATGAGTCCGTTCCGGTTTTCTTGTAGATCGAACTTCGGCGACTTTCGACTGTCCGGAGACTTACATTGACGTGACCGACAGAAGTCCAAGTTAGTCAGGAATAGTGAAGACTTCCGTTATTGCTGAGGAAAATGACTGGTTTTGTCTATTGGATTGGGCGCCTGGCGCTAGACTGTCGGAGTGACTCGAATTGGGCTGATTTACCGGACGGA
>CAMCTH010000588.1 GCA_945877965.1 Planctomicrobium piriforme
CAGGCGGTGATCGACAACTTTTCCCGCCGGATCTTATCGTGGAAGCTTTCCCCCACCTTCAATCCGCTTGCCACAGTGGAGATCTTGCTCACGGCCGCGAAAGGGGTCGGTAGCGACAAGCCCCTGTTGTTGGTCGACGGCGGAGTCGAGAATTTTAACGGAGCCGTCGATGAGTTGATTGCCTCGGGCCTGCTGAAACGGGTCCTCGCGCAGACCGACATCCAATTCTCGAACTCGATGATCGAATCCTGGTGGCGCGTGCTCAAGCATCAGTGGCTGTACCTGAACACGCTCGATACCCTGGCAACGGTGCAAAAGCTCGTCGCGTTCTACGTCGAGCAGCACAACAAGCATCTCCCGCATGCCGCGTTTCATGGCCAGACACCCGACGAGATGTACTTCGGCACGGGCACAGACATTCCCAAACGGTTGGCGGCTGCGAAAGTCGCAGCGCGACAAGCACGTTTGGCCGCCAATCGGGCCGTCCGCTGCCAGAGTTGCAGCGCGCCGGTGGCCCTCAGCAACTGACGCCGGTCGAACGAAGGAATCGGGCGAAGGTGGGTGCCGGTGCGCGCGGACGGCTTGAAAGGTGCTCCGGCCAGCGGGCAAGCCGTCGTTCCGGGGAGTGTAGCCGCGATTCTCTTGCCCGGACTTGGACATCTCTTGGCCTCTCGCACCCAAAGTGGCGAGAACTCGCGCAGAAAACTCCCAAATGTTGTGGTTGTCAGCACGGCGAGAACTCGCGCGAAAAGTCCCAAATGTCGTGGTTGTCAGCACGACGCGCAGTCGGAGCGTCGTCCCGCTGCGAGATCGCGTTGGCGTGGCGAACGCCGGTCACCCGGCGCGACGGAGCATCACGACCGGCAAGTGCTTTCGTTCCGCATGAAACGCGACCTGTAGGTCCAGCTGCGCGCCGACTCGACCCCGGCAGAGCGCCCACGGCCGAGCGCAAGGAGCGCCGCGCGGCCATCGTGAGCGGGGTTCCCAGCGCGGCTTACGATGGGCCGGAAAACGCCGGTAGTAAACCTCGTTCGGCGTGCCGCCTTGCAAGGTCGTATGCGGCCGATGTTCGTTGTACCAATCGAAGAACGAAGTGAGTTCTCGGCGAAACTCCTGTCGCCGCCACGGCACGATCGTCGACCAACCGAGGAGATAGGTCTTAAGCGTGAGGATGAAGCGCTCGACGACCGAAATGCTGCCATGTTGACCGACGGCGCCGTAGCGGGGCTGGATGTTCTTGTCGTCGCACCATTCCCGAAAAACGTCGTTGTCGAACTGCGGGCCGCTGTCGCAGATCAGATATTTTGGTTTGGCGCCGACGGTCAGGTTTTGTTGTTGCCCGACGCGGATCAACTCCTAGTGCTATCCGAAAGCGGCGAGGCGGTGCTGCTGCGAACGAATCCCGAGAAACTCGACGAGTTGGCGCGGCACAAAGTGCTGGAAGGCAAGACCTGGAACCATCCGGCCCTGGTCGGCAATCGCCTCTACTCGCGCAACGGCGAAGAAATGTCGTGCTTCGAACTACCGGTAACGACCGTGGCAGGGAAATAGATCAACGGATCTCGAGTCCTCGACGACGCGTCCTCTGCGGCACGGCACGTTCCTCTCGGCAAATTCCAGCGACGGTCGTTTTGTGTTATCGTTGATGGTGAACGCTCGCTGAATTCTTCGCATAGCTCCCCTCGTTTTCTCGATAAGGTTTCTACCTATGCCGACGTCTCGTCCCACTTCGCGTCGAGGTTTCCTGAAAGGTGTCGCTGCAACGGGGGCTGCGAGCCTGCTGCTTCCGTCGTCCGGGCGGGCTCTCGGTAAAGAATTGTCGAACGACCGCCCGGTGTTTGCGACGATCGGACTGCGCAATCAAGGCTGGACGATCACCAACAAGTCATTCGACTTCGCCGACTTTGCCGCGCTGGTCGATGTCGATAGCAAGGTGCTGGGCGACAACGTCGAGAAGACAGAAAAGAAACAGGGGAAAAAGCCTGAGTCTTTTAAGGACTATCGCAAGATCCTGGAACGAAAAGACATCGATGCCGTGATGATCGCCACGCCCGATCACTGGCACACCAAAATCGCGGTCGAGGCCATGCTCGCGGGGAAAGACGTCTACTGCGAGAAGCCGCTCACGCTGACGATCGATGAAGGGAAGCTGATCGAGAAAATCGTCAAGCAGACGGGCCGGGTATTTCAGGTCGGCACGATGCAACGAACCGAAAGCGAGCAACGTTTTTTGAAGGCGATCGCGCTCGTTCGAGACGGCCGTATCGGCACGGTGAAGCGGGTGACCTGCGGCATCGACGGCATGGACCCATCGCCCGTCATTCCGACGGTCGCAGTTCCCGAACAAATTGATTGGGACTTTTGGCTGGGCCCGGCGCCGAAGGTGGCGTATCGGGCGCTGCCGGAAGAGCGAAAAGGTTACGGCGGCGGCGTGCCGCTCTACAGCAATTGCCACTATTCGTTCCGCAATTGGCACGAGTACTCCGGCGGTCGGCTGACCGACTGGGGCGCCCACCATGTGGACATCGCGTGCTGGGCGCTCGGCGCGACGGAGACGGGCCCGAGCAAAATCACGCCCGTCGAGTTCAAGTTGCCGGTCGAGTACAAGGACGGCAATCCCACGGTGGACGATCAATACAACGTGGCGACGCAATTCACGATCCGCGTCGCCATGCCGAACGACGTCGAGATGCTCATCAAGAGCGAAGGGGACAACGGCATTCTATTCGAGGGGACGGAAGGCCGGTTCTTCGTCAACCGCGGCAAGCTCACGGGCAAGCCGGTGGAAGACCTGAAGGACAAGCCGCTACCGGAAGGCGCGGTCGAAAAAGTTTACGGCGGACCGGTCAGCAAGAACCACACGGCCAATTTCATCGAAGGGATGAAGTCGCGGAAGCAACCGATCTCGGACGTTTGGTCGCACAACCGGATGCTCGAGATTTGTCACCTCTCGAACATTGCCATGCGCCTAGGCCGCGAACTGAACTGGGACTCGGTCAAGCGGGAAATCATCGGCGATGTCCAGGCGAACACGTTCCTCGCGCGGGAAAACCGCAAGGGGTTCGAGATTGAAATGTAGAAGGGTAAGATGGGATTGGGATACGGAGGTCGCAGGTTCTGGTGCGTCACAACCTCATCGAGAAAACGCAAAAGACGGTCAGGCCCATTGCTGATGGCAAGAATCATACGCGCCCGGCATACCGTGTTTGCTAATCCTCTGCATTGAATTGATGCTCGGTGAGACAACGACGCCGCGAAGGTCTTGAAGCGAGCAACGGCCGTGCGAGTAACCCGCTGCGTCGTATTAGAGCAATCCCGGCACCGGGTCGGCGTGAGAAATAGGATGCGGGCGGTTGAGTTCGTCATGCCAGGCAGCGGTCGGTGGGATGCCCAGGGCCTGATAGATCGTCGCGGCCATATTTTCGGGCTGCTGCGGATGACTGGCTGGGTAGGCGCCGGATTTGTCGGACGAGCCGATCGCTGCGCCGCCTTGAACGCCGCCGCCGGAAAAAAACACGCTTTGAACCGCGCCCCAATGATCGCGGCCGGGACCGTTGAACTTGTCGGCCGACGTCGAGAGCTTCGGCGTGCGACCAAACTCACTCGCCATGACGATCAAAGTACTCTCGAGCAGTCCACTCGAGCGCAGGTCGTCGAGCAGCGCGCACAATGCGCGGTCGGTCGGCGGAAACAGCCTGTTACTCAGCCGATAAAAAATGTCGCCGTGGTTGTCCCAGGTTTCATTGTTGCCTAAGTTGACCTGGACCATGTTCACGCCCGCTTCGACCAAGCGAAAAGCCATCAGCAGCGACCATCCGAAGCTATTGCGGCCGTACTTT
>CAMCTH010000589.1 GCA_945877965.1 Planctomicrobium piriforme
CGGCACGGTTCTGCTTGGTACTGGAAGCAGACCGACTGCTGGTATTTTACGCCGCCTGGGACGAAACGGCGCGAACCGCTCCGAGACGAAAACGGCAAGCATGTTCGCGGAGCGGAGAACAAGCAAGCGGCCCGCTTGGCGCTCGCACGGGTCCGCTTGAAGCAGGGGTTGGCACCCGTGAGCGAAACTCCAGTCGTGGCGGCGGCGACAACGGAGGTGTGGTCGGTGGCCCGGGTCTGCTCCGAGTATCTCGGGCATTGCGAGCGAGCCGTCGCCGCCGCGCGAATGCATCCGGAGCATCGGCTGGGAGTGATTCGCTATCTGAACGAATTCTGTCGCTACTGCGGCGCGTTATCCCTAACGGAGTTGAAGCGGGGTTATGTCAGCGGTTGGGTCGACAGCCAACCGACGTGGCGATCTCCCGTCACGCGCCGTAACGTGATCGCGATCATCTTGGCCGCGTTCAATCACGTCCAGAACGAACACGGGGTTCGTAATCCGCTGAAGGGCTTGAAGAAGCCGCCGTCGCGACCGCGATTGCAGTCGATCGCACCTGAGGACGAGTCGCTCCTCTACGGTGCCACCGACGAGGCGTTCCGCGACTTGCTGTTCGCGGCGTTGCACACCGGATTGAGGCCGTTGTGCGAATTGGCGAAGCTGACGGCGGAGCATGTCGAAGCGACGCCGCGCGGCATGATGTGGCGGGTTTACTCTTCCAAGACGACGAAGACGCGGAAGATTCCGGTGCGGCCCGAAGTCGCCGAACTGACTCGCAAGTTGTTAAAGACGGCGCCGCTTCGGAGCGGCTTGCCCGTCTTTCGTAACGCTCAGGGTAATCCTTGGAAAAAGGTCACCGGCGTACATCGCTTCCTCAGCCTCAAGCGGAAGCTCGGCTGGGATCAAGATCCGGTTCGCAAAAAATATTCCAGCTACGCCTGTCGGCATACGTTCGCGCATCGGATGTTGTCGGGCTACTGGAACGGCGGCGTCGGTTGTTCGATCGAAGTCTTGGCCGAACTGCTCGGTGACACGCCGAAAACGGCCTTCGACCATTACGGCAAAGAATGGGGCCGGCATTACCAGGATCCGTTGTGGGCCGCGCTGGGCAAGAACGCCTGAGCTTGGATTCAAGCAAGATCTCGACCTGCGTCAAGTTACGTCGCGCATCAAGGCGACCGATTCGTCGCCGGTTAACTCATGCGTCGGCTTAACACGGAGTCGACGAGCTTAATTCTCGCCGTTTTTGCGGCACTTGTAACTAGTAACGACGGACAGCTGTCAGAACTGCGAGTTCGTTTGCCGCTTGGTGCTTTGCCGGAGCGGTGGGAGAACGTCGCACTCGACCGCAGCATGGATGCAGAAATCCCGAATCGTCTGCGAACTCAAGCGTCCGGAGCCTACCGATCGGGACGTCCGAGCGGCACCGTGATTCCCGGCCAATAGACCGGTTTCGTCGGCAGCGCGCGACGAACGGTCGGTTGCGGGCGGACACGCATCAGTTCGCGCAGACGATCAATTTCGGCGGTCTCGATGCGAATGCGGCCTTGTCCTTTAGAGCCGGCTTGTAAGTAATCGATCGTGATCCGTTGACCGCGGATTTCCAGTTCGCCGAGGCGGCTTCGGCCGAGCCAGTCGTAGAGCGTGGTCACCGTGATGCCCAAACGGCGAGCGGCTTCGGCGGCATTGAGCAGTTCGTAGGACACGTCGGGCATTCCGAAGACCGGGTGACTTCGGGCCGTCTACCGGCCCTCCGCTCTCCCTGGGAATGCCGGTCAAGGCACCGGCGTTGCCCCCTTTCAATCCCGACGTGCAGACGTACTTCGGCGCCGAAAGCCAGGGCCTCCTAAATATCCCAAGTATTTGCGCCATAATAACATGGAGCGACATTAGCTATCTCCCAATTGGAGACCGGCAATCCCAGGGAGAGTGGGCAACCACTCTCTCTGGAGGTCGATTCATGATTGCGCAAGTCGCCGAGACCGAAAGTTGCGGTCCGCAACTTATCGAGGCCGAGATCCCGTCCCGCGCCTGGGGCTTGGACCGTTTAAGCGCCGCCGCCGTCGACGAATATCAACGACTGCTGAACGACGAACGCTTCCTGACGCCGCACTACTGGCGGTTGGGGCGTCTACTTGGCTTGGCCCGCAAAGAATTCCAACACGGCCAATGGGGTGCCTATCTCAACGAGTTGGGCATCGACAAGACGCGAGCCGCCAAAGCAATGCGAATTTACGAGACGTTCACGACCGAGCAGGCAACGTCGGAATTGACGGTCGCCGAAGCCTATGACCGTCGGAAGCGGAAGCCGCGGACGATCCGCTCGAAACGCCGGACGCCCGTGAATGAAGCGGAAACGCCGGCACCGCGCGAATTCATGGTGCCGAGTTGGTCGCAATTCTCCCAAGCGATCACCGGCGCCGTCGCGCGACAACTCTCAGACGCCGACTTCTGGACGGCGGAAGAAATCGCCGTTGCTCGGGTTGAGGTCGAGCGGGCTGCCGCGTCGCTCCGGCACTTGGAAACGCGACTGCGTGATCTCGGCGGTCAGGCGACCGCCGAGATCAACGTCGGCTAACCGGATTGATTATCGCCGCCTTCGACGGCGGCGATCATTTCCTGAAGCGTGAACCGATATTCGTGTTCATGGCCATGTTGTTCGCAGATCACGCGCACGTCGACGGCGCCGTCGCTGCTCAGTTCACATTCCAATTCCCAGCCTGCGGAGTCGCGGCACTGCGGACAACCTTCCCGGCGTGTCCGGAGTAGTCGACGAGCGGCGTCTTCGAGACGGCGACGATCCAGAAGGCTCTCTTCGTTCTCCTCGTTCGCCGCTCCGTCGGTCTGAGCGGCCGCGCGGTCGGCTCGTCGTTGTCTCAAAGCCCGCCGGAGGTCCGCAAAGCGGCGGTCGGCGGCTCGGCGGGCCGGGGCCAACTGGGCATAGATTTGCAGGAGGCGATGCAAGGCGCCGATCAACCGCTCGTCGGCGGGAGATTCCCAAAGTCGCGTGAGGACCGGTCCCAGCATGTCGCCTCGCTCCATGAGCAACACCAACGGCAAGCCGCCGTAACACGGTTGCGGCAAGTACATGGCGTCGAAGGTGCGTCGCTCGGCGGCGCTGAGCGGTTCGCTCAGTCCGTTTCGCACGGCTTGGGCGAAGTAGCTTAAGCAGCCGGCGACGTATTCGTAACTTCGCAGGGCGAGTTGCAAGAGCGCGGCCTTGACCGCTTCCCGCGACAACTCAGTGAATCCGGATTTCTGGGCCAACGTCTTGACCAGATTGTTATTTCGTCCAGAGAACCAGGCCCTGAAACGATCACCTTGGTCGGCGGCATGCTCTTGTAGGGCGACGGTGAGCCGCTCGGCGACGTCATCAATCGTCGCATCGTCGACGGCGACGGTTTCCTCGCCGGCGTCGAACAGGGCCGTGAAGATCAACGCCCGCGCCTCCGCCGAATCCAAGCCGGTCCGCGGGTTCATTTCGGCAGCCAGCGTCAGCGCGTAGGGGATCGCTCGGTCGTTCGTGGGATTGCGAAAGCCGGCCGCGACGGCCTCGCTACGACCGCGCTCAGTCAACTCACGAATCGACCAAGTTCGCCCGCCGCCGTCGGCCGTACGGCCGACGTAGTCGGGCAAGAGCGACGCGGTGAGATCGCCGCCGCGACCGGTCCGGCGGACGTAGAGATCACGCGCCGCCGAGAATCGCCGGTCCAGGTGTTCACGGCCAATACGGCCGCGATCAAAGGCGAGCTTCATGGCGCGGTAGGAAAACGCCTCGTGGTTCGACAGATTGCGCCGGCGCCGCAAGATGGCCAACCCGACCAACCAGGCATTGT
>CAMCTH010000590.1 GCA_945877965.1 Planctomicrobium piriforme
ACACACGCCAATATCAGAAGTGCCCAAACGTTCACCGAATTCCCTGCCCCCATGAACCCCAACATCGAGGGCCAGTCTCCACGTACTCGCACCCGCCACCCCACGCACCGTCAACACAAAAGCCAGCGACCTCGCAAACCTCGCCCAAATGCCATGATCCGCGCGCTGGTCGAGAGGCTCGCGCCGTACAAGCGACACGTCTACGATCCGTGCTGCGGCGTGGCGGGCATGTTTGCCTTGCAAGGAGGCATTCACGACGTGGCCCCACGGGGGGGATTCCTTGAGGTTACTGTTCCGTGGAATCGGACATACGCTGTCGCATCGCAAAGTCTCGGTGAATCCAGTCCAATGATCGCCCACGACTCCCGAATGCCAACTTGAAGAGCAGTTGACCCAAGCATGACTAACGAAAACGTCTCCGACCTCTCCTATGCCGACACTCTCTGGAAAGCCGCCGACGCTCTTCGCGGCCAAGTCGATGCCGCCGAGTACAAGCACGTCGTCCTCGGCCTGCTCTTCCTCAAATACATTTCCGACAGTTTTCAGTCCCGGCGGGATGAGCTGCAAGCCGAGCTGACCAAGGACGGCATCAAGCCCGCCCAGATCGAAAGCCTGCTCGAATCCCGCGACGAGTACACCGCCGAGCGCGTCTTCTGGGTTCCGCCCGAGTCCCGCTGGCCCAACCTGCAGAATCAGGCCACCCGCCCCGACATCGCCACGCTCATCGACGACGCCATCCTCGCCGTCGAGCGCGACAACCCGAACCTCAAATCCAAACTCCCGCGCGACTACGCCCGCCGCGGCATCGACCCGGTGAAGATGGCCGGGCTCATCAATCTCATCGCGCAGATCGGATTCAAAGGCTCGCGTGATAAGGCCCGCGACACGCTCGGCCGGGTCTATGAATATTTTCTGGGCAAGTTCGCCGCTGCCGAAGGCAAGCTCGGGGGCGAGTTCTACACGCCGCGCTCCGTCGTCCGCGTGCTGGTCGAGATGCTCGAACCGTACGCCGGCCGCGTCTACGACCCCGCCTGTGGCTCCGGGGGCATGTTCGTCCAGTCCGAAAAGTTTGCCGAAGCCCACGGCGGCAACAAGACCGACGTCTCCATCTTCGGCCAGGAGTCCAACCCCACGACGTGGCGACTGGCGCACATGAACCTCGCCATCCACGGCATCGAGGCCAACCTCGGCCCCGCCCCCGCCGACACCTTCCTTCGCCCGCAGCACCCCGACCTCAAGGCCGACTTCGTCCTCGCCAACCCGCCGTTCAACGTCTCCGACTGGTCTGGCTCACTCCTCCGCGGCGACAAGCGATTTGCCTTCGGTGATCCGCCCGTCGGCAACGCCAACTACGCTTGGATCCAGCACTTCATCCACCACCTCGCCTATCCGAATGGCAAGGGCGGCGGCGTGGCCGGGTTCGTCATGGCCAACGGCTCGCTCTCCAGCAACACCGGCGGCGAAGGGGACATCCGCCGCAAGATCGTCGAGGCCGACCTCGTCGATTGCATCGTCGCCATGCCCGCGCAGCTCTTCTTCACCACCGGCATCCCCGTCTGCCTCTGGTTCCTCACGCGAGACAAGACCGGCAAGAACATCCGCAAAGGGACGCCCAACCGCCCCGGCGGCCGCAAGGGCGAAACGCTCTTCATCGACGCCCGCAAGCTCGGCACACTCCAAACCCGCACGCTCCGCGTCCTCTCCGGCCTCGAAGACGCCGAGTGCGTCGAAGGGACAAGCGACCCGCTCCCCACCTGCGACATCGGCCGCATCGTCTACGCCTATCGCCAATGGCGCGGCGAGCCGCAGCCCGACTGGTGGAAGAAGAAGGACCACGGCGATTGGGCCTTCACAGCGACGCCCGGTTTCGCCAAGCCCGCCACGATCGACGAGATCGCCAAGCACGGCCACGTCCTCACCCCTGGTCGCTACGTCGGTGCCGAAGACATCGAAGAAGACGCCGAACCGTTCGCCGAGAAATACCCGCGACTGGTGGCGGAGGTTGAGGAGTGCTTCGCCGAAGGCGAGCGACTAGCTGCGATCGTCCGGAAACGGCTGACGGGGGTTGCGGACAATGCCTAGTCCTTGGCCACGTGTGAAACTTGCCGAAGTCACTGTTAACCACGATGGACGACGCATCCCTGTGCGTGAAGCTGATCGGAAACCGGGACCATATCCGTATTACGGTGCTTCTGGCGTTGTCGATCACGTCGACCGGTATTTGTTTGAAGGGCTTCACTTGCTCATTGCCGAAGACGGCGAGAATTTGAGGACGCGACAGACGCCGGTTGCCTTTCTCGCTGACGGGCAATTCTGGGTAAACAATCACGCCCACATCGTTACCGGCAACGAACGTGCCGACACACGCTTCCTCTGCTACGCCCTCGCCGTCACCGAGATCGGCGGTTATCTAACCGGGTCAGCGATGCCCAAGCTGACGCAGCGGGCGATGAACGCTATCGAAGTTCCCCTGCCACCGATCGACACTCAACGCGCTATTGCGGAAACGCTCAGCTCGCTCGACGACAAGATCGAGCAGAATCGTCGGACGGGGGCGAAGTTGGAGGGGTTGGCGCGGGCGGTGTTCAAGGCGTGGTTCGTGGACTTCGAGCCGGTGAAGGCCAAGGCCGCCGGCGCGACCGCCTTCCCCGGCATGCCCCCCGAAACCTTCGCCGCCCTCCCCACACGCCTCACCGACTACCCCCTCGGCCCCGTGCCGCAGGGGTGGGAGGTGAAGACCGCGGGCGAACTTGCATCATTCATTCTTGGCGGAGATTGGGGCAAGGACACACCAACCGAAGAGACACCTGACCCGGCCCACTGCATTCGCGGTGCCGACATTCCTGATCTATGGGCCAACGGATTGGGCAAAATGCCTGTTCGCTACCTGAAGCGAGGAAGTCTACAGAAGCGATCGCTTCGGGCTGGTGACATCGCAGTCGAAATTTCCGGTGGGAGTCCGACGCAATCGACTGGGCGACCTGTTCTCGTAACCGACGCGTTGCTGGCGGAGCTACCTCATCCGTTGGTTTGCTCGAACTTCTGCAGAATCTTCCGACCGAAGCAGCACCACACAAATTTCACTTACTTTCTCTTCCGGTGGATGTATGACGCGGAACAATTCCTCCAATACGAGAACGGCACGACGGGCATCAAGAACTTCGCCTTCACGAAGTTTTGCGAAGTGCATCAGGTGGTGATGCCGCATGGGTCGCTGCTCGCGTCATTTGATGTTTGGATCGAACCCTTGATGCGAGCAATGGCTCACGCCGGAAGTGAATCCCGGCGTCTCGCCACGCTCCGCGACTACCTCCTGCCGCGTCTGCTGAGCGGGCGGGTGCGGGTGACCGGTGTGGATGATCGTCTGCCTGCGGAGACTGCATCATGACGTATGACCCGGAACATCCCTTCGACGATTTGCCAGCCTTGCCGCCAGCGGTCGATGTCGAAACCAGAGCCGTGCTGAAGCAGGCGATCGCCGCAACCCGCGCACTGGCGGAGTTGAAAGGGGCGGGAGGCCTGATCCCGGACCAGGCGATCCTGATCAACGCGATCCCGCTTCAGGAAGCACGGTTGAGTTCGGAGATCGAGAACATTGTCACGACGCAGGATGAACTGTTCCGTGCCGCTGCCGACGAAACGATGGCGACCGATCCGGCAACGAAAGAGGTCCTGCAATACCGCACCGCGCTGCGGCAGGGTTACGACCGACTGAAATCGGAACCGCTTTCGCTGGCCATGATTCGCGACGTTTGTCGCACACTCAGGCATGAGCCGACGCTGGAGTTCCGAGCCGAGCATGATCGCGTCGCCATCGGAAATCGGATTTC
>CAMCTH010000591.1 GCA_945877965.1 Planctomicrobium piriforme
CACGCTCCGCCGGACCGCACTCTCCCTACTGAAAAACGACCGCACCCGAAAAGTCGGCGTCAAAAACAAACGCCTCGCCGCAGGATGGAACGAAGACTATCTTGAGCAAGTCCTGTTCGGATCACAGGTTATGGTGCGATAGCCCTGGATTGTGACCCCACCGTCGACCGGCGACGACTTTACGTCGCCGATCGCTCCGGAAAAGGGACCGAACGTCGCCGGGTATACGCTCGTGCGGTGTATCGGTACCGGCGGCTACGGCGAAGTCTGGGAGGCGATCGGTCCGGGTGGACTCTCGAAGGCAGTCAAGATCCTGCACGGCCGCTTCGACGGTCGCCAGGCCGAGACGGAGTTGAAGGCGCTGGAAAAAATGCGCCAATTACGACACCCGTTCTTGATCAACATCGAACGGTTTGAGGTAATCAACGGCCAATTGCTCGTCGTAATGGAATTGGCCGAGTGCAGTTTGGAGCAACGGTTCGCAACCCTGACCGGCGAAGGCGCCTGCGGGATTCCTCGTGACGAGTTACTGCGATACCTCCGTGATGCCGCCGAAGCGCTCGACTTTATGTACGAGCAACACGGGTTTCAGCACTTGGACGTCAAGCCCGCCAACTTGCTGATACAAAGCGGACACGTGAAGGTCGGCGATTTTGGACTGACCAAGAACTTGCAGCAATCGCAAGTTTCCATGGTGACCGGATTTACCCCGGTTTATGCGGCTCCCGAACTCTTTGAGGGCAAGCCCAGTCGAAGTTCCGATCAATACGCTCTGGCCGTGCTCTACCAAAACATGCTCACCGGGACGCCTCCGTTTGCGGGGAGCACTATGGCCCAACTGGCTTCCCAGCATCTTCGCGGCACTCCGGATTTATCGTCGCTGCCTCCGGCCGACCGACGCGTCGTCGGTCGTGCGCTAACGAAGCACGCATCGGCAAGATTTCCTACCTGCGCCGATTTCGTCAAGAGCCTGATCGAACAAGGTAATAGCCGCGAAAGCGGGGTCTACATCAGCCCGCAGTCGCATCGACAGGCGATCAACGATCAACACGCAGCGAACGGAACGCAACCGGCGGGTGACACGGGCGTCATGCCCGAAATCATCGTTCGACCCACCACGCCGTTGCCGACAACCGGCTTGGATACGACAAGCGTCTCGTTCCGTCCGACTTTGTTTTTGGGCGTCGGCGGATTGGGAGGGCGCGCGATTCGAGCCTTACGACAACGATTCCTTACAGAGTATGGGGATGATTCCCGCCTACCTGCCTTCGCGATGCTGAGTCTGGATAGCGACGCAGCGGCTCAGCGTGAACTCCTTTCCGGCGATGCGCGGCTCTTGGAAGACGAGGTCTTGTCGATTCCGCTGCGATGTTCGGCGGAATATCGCGCCGAAGCGCCGAGTCTGCTGCCTTGGATTAGCCGTCGCTGGCTGTTCAATATCCCCCGTTCGCATCAAACCGAGGGCATCCGATCGCTTGGAAGACTGGCGATGGTCGATCACTCGGATGACATCCGTTTGAGGCTAAGCAAGTTGCTTCAACGGACGAGAGCGGTGGGTGCGGCAGAGATGACGAGCCAGACGGTCGGAATCCATTGCGATCCGTCTGCAATCGATATAGTTCTCGTCGGATCGGCGACCGGTGGGATGAGCGGCGGCGCAATGATGGACTTAGCGTATCTTGCGCGCAACTTCGTTGAGGCGGAACGCGCTGCGGTCGGACGAGTTCTGGGACTGATCTTGCTGCCGACGCCGTCGCGAAAACGAGCGAACCAATTGGCACACGCGAACGCTCAGGCCTGGTTCCGTGAATGGAAGCGGTTTTCGCAATCCATTCACGGATTTCCCGGCGACGCGTCCTGTCAGCTGCCGCCGGCCGAACACGGGCCTTTCGACGATACCTACCTGATTCACTGCGATGAAAGCGGTACGAACGGCTATCAGGAGCCGATCGAAGAAGTCGCTGAATATCTTTTCCGCCGTACGTCCACGTCCTCTCGGGCCTTTTTCCAGATATGTCGTGACCAGGACGCAACTGCCACTGGGAAACGGGAAGAAGGAGTACGACTGTTCGGCCTTTCCGGCTCCTCAATCGGTAAAAAACGGACGACGATGACGACGGCTCGGAGCCTATCGGCAGCCGTCTTGGCCGACTGGATAGGCGACCCGGCCCAATTAGACAATCGGTGTGGACCTCCCGATTCCAACCCGCCCGAGAAGTCGGCGGCGGAGCGAACCGCCGAGGAACTCGAAGCGGCAGCCGTAGACGGATTCGTTTCCAAGGAGTGCCGTCGTCTGATCGGCGAACATGTGCGATCGTTGGTCACGCAAGCCTGGGAGTGTCCGCTGCCCAAGAGCGGCGATGGACGGTTGCAAGTCGTTCTTGATGCCGTGCACGCCTTGGTGCATCCCGCCGCAGTTGAGCCGCTTGCTGCGTCGATCGCGGCCGTGGCGGCTCGCTGTCTAGCTGAGCCGCAGCAGTACTATCGTCAAGCCTTCCAACGGTTTATCGAGCAAGCTCGTACTGAATTAGTCGAGGGACGACGATCGATCGCCGGTACCGACGGACTACTCCGACGGCTCGTCAAAGATACCGCCGGTTCGCAACACCGAATCCAGTCGGCGCTCGACGCACTAAGACTCGAATGCCGAAGGCTGGTCGACGAATTCGGACGGCTCTCCATTTCCGGTGTCACAACCGTTAATGACCCGAGCAAATCGCCGTCGGACGCTGAAGCCTTACGAAAGAAACTCGAATCGGCCGTCAGTAACTATGCCATGCTGGAATGTTGCGTTGCGATTCATGCGGGAGTCGCCGATGCCCTCGCACGCGGAGTCGATGATCTGAAGCAGTGGCAGATTGTCATTTCTGAGAATCTCACGCGTTGCATCACGCAACAACAGAAGCTCGCTTCCGCAGCGTCCGGCAAAGCCGAAGAGTCCTCCGTCGACCATCTCCCAGGCGGATCAGACATCGCCGAGAGATCGGCGGATGTAGTCGGGTTTGCCGCTCAAACGCGGCAACTATTAAAAGCCGTGTTCCCCGCTGCCGTGGCCGACGGGAATGCCGAACTGGGCTCTTTTTCCCAGCAACTCCTGCGAGTAGCGGAGCAATTCGTCGTAGGCGCGGAGTCGGGAATTCAAGTTCCACCGACAGGTATAGAAACAAACGTCGAGCGATTGGTGAGGAAGCTACCGAATTGCGGCGGTAGTTTTCGCTGCCTAGCCGTAGCGCCGAAACTAGCAGCCGCGCAAGACGGCGTCGCTGAGTTGGAAGAGCGGCTGGGAACGAAGGTCGCTAGAATCACGACCGAAGATGAAAATACTCTGCTCGGGTTTGAGGCCTGGAATCTGGATCCCGCGATTTTCCTGCATCAAGTCCTTGGCGCTGATCCGGCCGTCGCGGATTTGGCGACGCGATTGCACAGCCGTATTGATGTGAACTGGTAATACGGCAACGCACTATTCGGCCGCAGTTTATCGATAGAATTTGCTGCAATGCGGCTTATGGCCACACCTGAGCGCTGATCCACCGACTCTTCGTTTGACGCCTGTTCAGCGGTTTTGCGGTGGATTTCTGGAAAACGGCGCAGTTTCCGAGGCGTTCGCGTGAGCGAAACCGTGGTTCTTTGGAGATTGAAAGCCGAGTCCGACTGGAACTGCTGCTCGGCGCGCAGTCGCAGCGTCGTCCCGCTGTGACATCGCATTGGCGCGGCGTACGCCGGTCACGCGGCGCGACTGTATAGCGACGATTACTTTTCCGGTCTGACGACAATTAGAATTCCCGGATACCGGCCCGATAGACTATCGCAATTCTCCCTCGGATGGG
>CAMCTH010000592.1 GCA_945877965.1 Planctomicrobium piriforme
CCGCCAGCAGCAGGCAAGGCAGCATCTCGCCGCCGATGCCATCCGGAAAAATATAGTAAGGGCCGAGCAAGGCGTAGAACACTGAGGCGGCGAGTTTCGCGACGAATGAGGCGGCGAAGTGCAGTGTCGCCAGCATCGCGATCGTCGCGAGTTCCCGATTGTCGAAGTGTCCGCGGCGCGTGACGCAGCGGTCGGGCGGAGCATTCGCGGCGGGGACGGGTGAAGACATGCGGCGGATCGAGACGTAAGGACGCAGGCGGCTGCCGGCCGACGCGACGTCTGCTATAAACAATGCCGTTGCGGGACGAGTTCCCAAGATACTCGCCCATCGACGCACGTCCCAGACCTGATTGCGTTTGCAGCACGACTCACTTCCTTGCTCGAACCGTTTTGCCGCGGAGCACGCCCATGCCCTCGCCGACGTCCTCGTCCCCCGTCGTTTCGCTATCGTTCCCCGAGCCCGATGTGGCTCTGCTGACGCTCGACGATCCGACGAAAGGGGCGAATATCCTCTCGCAAAACGTGCTGGCCGAGTTCGCCGCGCACTTCGATGCGTTGCAATCGCGCACCGACCTGACGGGCCTGATCGTTCGTTCGGCCAAGCCCGGCATCTTTGTGGCGGGGGCCGACATTCGAGAGTTTGCAGCCGCCGGTGAGATCACGCGCGAGCAGACGATCGGCATTGCGACGCACGGTCGCGAGTTGTTCCGTCGCTTGAGCCGGATGCCGTTCCCGGTCGTCGCGGCGATCGACGGCATCTGCGTCGGCGGCGGGGCTGAGTTGGCTGTCTGGTGCGATCGCCGGCTGATGGCGGATAGCCCGAAGACGCAGTTCGGTTTTCCTGAAGTGAAGCTCGGACTGTTTCCCGGCTGGGGCGGAACGGTGCGGGCTCCGCGGCTCGTCGGCCTCTCGAACGCGTTGGAGCTGATCACCGGCGGCGAGTCGATCTCGGCGAAGCAAGCGGCGGCGATGGGGCTGGCGACCGACGCCGTGGCGAGCGACAAGCTCCTGTCGGCGGCGATGGATTTGGTCCGGACCGAGAAGCAGACCGGCGATTATCTGCACGATCGCGAGCGCTGGGCCGGGCCGATCGTGCAGAGCGAAACGGAGCTCGCCTTTCTCGGAGCGACGGCGGCCGGCTACATTCAACAGCAGACGAAGGGGCAATACCCGGCCCCGTTGGCGGCGTTGAATTTGATGTTGGAAACGTCGCTCGTCGATGCCGACGCCGCGTGCACGCAAGAGGCCGAGAGTTTTGCGGAGTTGTTCAACACGCCGATCAGCAAGGCGTTGATCAACGTCTTCTTCCTGACGGACCGAAACAAGAAAGACACGGGCACGACCGATCGCAAGCTCACGCCGCGACCGACGACGAGCGTCGGCATCGTCGGCGCGGGGATCATGGGATCCGGAATCGCCGGGGCCTGTGCGAAGCGCGAACTCCCGGTTACGATCCACGACACGCGCCCCGCGGCCTTAGCCGACGGCGTGAGGCGAGCCCTGGAAGAAGCGTCATACGAAAAGGCAACGAAAGGCCCGTCGACCGAAAAAATACTGAAGCTCGCGCCGCTCGTCCGGTCGGTCGACGATGCGGCCGAGTTCGCGCGGTGCGACTTGGTAATCGAAGCGGTCGTCGAGAACGAGCAAGTCAAGCGGGCCGTCTACGCTCAGGTCGAGCCGAAGCTCGCTGACACGGCGATTCTGGCTTCGAACACCTCGGCCATTTCGATCGGCAAGCTGGCCGAGAGCGTGAAGCGGCCTGATCGTTTTTGCGGCATCCATTTTTTCAACCCGGTCCGCAAAATGCTGCTGGTCGAAGTGATTCGCGGCCCCAAGACGAGCGATGAAACGATTGCCGCGGCGGTCGCATTCGCGAAGAGCGTCGGCAAGAGTCCGATCGTCGTCGAAGACGGACCCGGGTTCTTGGTCAATCGGCTGCTGTTTCCGTACATGAACGAGGCGCTGGAACTACTGACGGCCGGCGTGCCGATCAAGGTGATCGACGGCGCGGCGAAAAGTTTCGGCATGCCGATGGGCCCGATCACGCTGTACGACGTCGTCGGACTCGACACGGCCCTATTCGCCGGCGGGGTGATGGTCGAAGCGTTTCCCAATCGCTTCTTGAAGTCTGCCCTGTTGGAGACGATGGTCCAAGCCGGCCGGCTCGGTCAAAAATCTCGCAGCGGTTTCTTTGCGTATAAAGAGAAGAGCGGCGGGGCTGATCGGGACATGCGGGGTGAGCCGGACCCGACGTTCGACGCCGTGCTGAAGCCGTTCTTGCGCGAGCCGCAGAAACTCGACGGCGAGACGATCGTGCAACGGTTGTTCTTGCCGATGCTGCTGGAAGCGACCCGGGTGCTGGAAGAGAAGAAGTTGCGCGATCCGCGCGACGTCGACCTTGGGCTGATCTTTGGGATCGGATTCCCGCCGTTCAAGGGAGGCTTGTTGTTCTGGGCCGACACACTTGGGGCAAAAAAGATCGTCGAGATGCTCAAGCCGTTCGCCGCGTTGGGAGAGCGTTACGCGCCGACGCCGCTGCTGCTGGAACTCGCGCGGACGAACGGGAAGTTTTACGATTTGAAGTCGAAGTAACCATCCATTGAGCCGCGGCAATTGCTGCCGCATGAACCCCGCGGGCTTGCGCCCGCGGCTCGCCTCAGAGAGGGAGATGCGAACATGACCGAAGCCGTCATCATCGACGCTTGCCGCACGCCGATCGGCCGCGCTCATAAGGAGAAGGGGATCTATCGCGACGTCCGGAGCGACGATCTCGCCGCCGGCGTCGTTCGCGCGTTGGTCGAGCGGACCGGCATCGATCCGGCCGTTGTCGACGACGTCGTACTGGGTAACACACAGCAGCAAGGGGAGCAGGGTTTCAATGTGGCCCGCAATGTCGCGCTGATGGCCGGTTTGCCGGTGACGGCCGGCGGGGCGACGATCAATCGGTTGTGCGGTTCGAGCTTGCAAGCGATCGCACAGGGGGCTCACTCAGTCGTCGCCGGCGGCGAGGACGTGCAGATCGTCGGTGGCTTGGAGCATATGCTCCACATTCCGATGGACAAGGATTTCGACGTGAACCCGAAGTTGTTCACGCGAACGTCGCGCGGCGCCCTGAGCATGGGGTTGACCGCCGAGTTCTTGGCGCAGACGCAAGGGATCACCCGCGAGGACCAAGACCAGTTTGCGATGCGGAGCCATCTGCGAGCGGCGAAGGCTCATTTCGCCGGCGAATTCAAACGCGAGATGGTGCCGACGTGGGGGCGCGACGAGGCCGGCCGCCGCGTGCTGGTCGAAGTCGATCAATGCGTTCGGCCCGACTGCAATATGGAAAGTCTCGGCGCGCTCAAGCCGGCGTTCATGCCGGGCTTGGGGACGGTGACGGCCGGCAATAGTTCGCCGTTGAACGACGGGGCCGCCACCCTGCTATTGATGAGTCGCGATCGGGCAGGCGATCTCGGTTTGCGGCCGTTGGTGAAAGTGCGGGCCACGGCCGTCTGCGGCGTCGATCCGTGCGTGATGGGGACCGGCCCGGTGCCGGCGACGAAGAAAGTCCTCAAGCGCGCAGGACTCAGCCTGGCCGACATCGGCTTGGTCGAACTCAACGAAGCATTCGCTGCGCAAGCGTTGGCGTGCATTCGGATGCTTAAACTCGACGAAGAAAAAGTCAACGTTCGCGGGGGGGCGTTGGCGATCGGTCACCCGCTGGGAGCGAGCGGAGCGAGAATCGCTACGACGTTGATCCACACGATGCTCGATCGCGACGTGCAGTTCGGCCTCGCGACGATGTGCATCGGCATCGGTCAAG
>CAMCTH010000593.1 GCA_945877965.1 Planctomicrobium piriforme
GTGAGATACCAGAGGCGGAACATGTAGAACGCCGTGATCGCCGCACCGCCGGCCATCGCGTAGAGCAGGATGCTGTGTTGCGGGTTGAGAGCCGCGAAGCTCATCCCTTGGGCGATCATCGCGTCCTTCGAGTAGTAACCGCTGAAGCCGATGACGAACGGCACGCCGGCCCCGATGATCGCCAAGCAGCCGACGAGCATCGTGTACGCGGTATACGGCATCTTCTTACGGAGGCCGCCCATCCGTTGCATGTCGTTCGTATGCGTGGCGTGGATGACCGAGCCGGAGCACATGAAGAGCAAGCTCTTGAAGAAGGCGTGCGTGATCAGGTGGAACAGGCCGGCAGCCCAACCGCCGATGCCGAGCGCGAGCATCATGTAACCGAGTTGGCTGACGGTCGAATACGCCAGCACGCGTTTGATATCGTTGGCCGTGATGGCGATCGTCGCGGCGAGGAAGAGCGTGATTGCGCCGATATAGGCGATGACCAACAGGACTTCCGGAGCGAAGACCGGATAGAAGCGGCCGACGAGATACACGCCGGCGGCGACCATCGTCGCCGAATGAACGAGGGCCGAGACCGGGGTCGGGCCTTCCATCGCGTCGGGCAACCACACATGCAGCGGGAACTGCGCACTCTTGCCGACGCAGCCGCAGAAGATGCCTAGGCCGGCGACGATCAGCAGCACATAGCCGAGATTCTCGCTCCGCCAGATATCGACCTGAGCGTCGGTTGCGGCGGTGCCCGCGATGATCTGCGCGGCGGCAGCGTCCTTCACCATTCCCGGCGGCGTCGCCAAGGCGTAATGATTTTCAGGCGTCCGGACCTGCGAGAAGATGCCTCGCTCGCTTGCGGAAACCTTGCCGTCGGCGTTCGTGTCGATGTCGCCGAAGGCGAACGTGCCGAGACTCCCCCAGAGAGCCATCAGGCCGATGATCATCCCGAAGTCGCCGACGCGATTGACGATGAACGCCTTGTTGGCGGCGTTCGACGCACTCTTGCGCTCGATGTAGAAGCCGATCAGGAAGTACGAGCAGACGCCGACGAGTTCCCAGAAGCAGAAGACCATCGCGATGTTGCCCGCGATGACCAAGCCCAACATGCTGAAGCAGAAGAGCGACAGCCATTGAAAAAAGCGACAAAAACGGCCCGGGCGAGTCAGATACTCTTTGCCGGCCGGGGCCGGATCGTGATTGTCGTGCGCCGCGTGACCGTGGTCGTCGTGTCCGTGACCATCGGCGCCGTCGTGCGTGTGAATGTCGGGCTCGACCGTGTGGCCGTGCGCGTGAGCATGGGCGTGACGGAACCTCTGCGAACCCGCGGTGACCAGCACTTCGCGATCCGTGATGTCGTGTAGTTCATCGTGCATGTAGCCGATGGCGTAGAAATGGATGCACGATGCGATCAGCGTCACCATCGCGAACATCATCACGGTCAGCGAGTCGACGTAGTAGCTAATCGACAGGTTCAGCTTGCCGAATTGCCCGAGCGTGTACCAGTTGCCGGTGTAAGCGACCGGCACATGGACGGCATGAGCGTCGTGGCCGTGATCGCCGTGAGCTTCCGCCTTCGAATCGGCCGCCAAGCGAAACGGCGTCGATGCAACCGTATTCACCGAAGCATGCGACTCCATCGCATCGCCGCCGTGACTGCCGGCCGGAGCGGCCGCACCGTTGGTCGACAACCACATCACGAGCGAGATCATCGACAGGACGCACGAGCCGACGATCGCCCCGGTAGCGACGTACGACGCGAGCACGCCGTGCTTGCCCATTCGCGGGCCAAAGAACACGATCAGCGTGAACGACGCCAACGGCAAGAGCCAGGCGATGCACAGCAGTTTCGGAATGAGTTCGAAGCTATCCATACGAACGAATTAACCCTTCAACTCGTCGGCGCGATCGACGTCGACGGTAGCGTGGTTGTTGTAAAAATTCAGCACGATCGCCAGGGCGACGGCCGCCTCGGCCGCAGCCAACACGATCACGAACAAAGCAAACAAGCTGCCGTCGCGACCCAGCGACGACGAACCGGTCGTGTGCAGGAAATCGCTGCCGAGCGCGACGAAGTTGATGTTCGCGCCGTTGAGCACTAGCTCGATCCCCATCAGCACGCCCAGCGCGTTTCGCTTGACGGCCATGCAGACGACGCCGCAGGTGAACATAATCGCGCCGACGACCATGTAGTGGGCGACGCCGATCGGTTGAGTGAGTAAATCCATCGTTCGTTCCGGGGTTCTGCAACTCGGCTCGATGAAGAGCGATTAGTCCTAGGCGGCGTCGCGGCGTCGCTTCGTGCGAGCCAAGTAGGCGGCGCCGACGAGCACGACCAACAAATGAACCGAGACAATTTCAAACGGCAGCAGGTATCCGCTCAGGCCGGGCGTCACGGCGGCCGGGATCGCGGGATCGAGCTTGTCGACTCGGATACCGAGCAGGCCGAGTCCGATCGGCACCGCGGTCGGCTCCGAGATCGCCGTCTCGGCCGTTCCCGATCGCCACCCCGCCACGCTAAACGCCGCCGGGATGAGCAGGGCCGCGAGGCATCCGGCGACCAGCGCCGCCAAGATCCAATCGCCGCCGCTTCTCTTCATATTCACGAACGGCCCTTGAGCCGTGAGCATCACGCCGAAGATCAGCAACACCAGCGTGCCGCCGACGTAGATCATCAACTGCATCGCTCCGACAAAGTCGGCCCCGGCCAAGAAGAAGAGGCCCGCCGTCGCACCGAGCGCGAGGATCAAATAGAACGCCATGCGGACGACGTTCGTCGCCAGTACGACGGCCGTAGCGAAGCCCGCCGCCAATAAGGCGAAGATCAGGAAGATGACGGAATGCCAGTTGATCGCGTCCACGAAACTATTCGCCTTTCACCGCGAGTTGCCCAACGGTCGAAACTTCCATCGCAGCCGTGCGATCGCTCTTCTCTTCCGCCGCCACCGGAGCGACCGGCGCGACGACCGCAGCGGGAGCGGGGGTACCGGTCGAATAAAAATCGCCGTACGGCGTGCTCTTCAACAGCAGCCCGCCCGGGAAGTTGTACGACCAGAACACCGCACCCAAGAACATAACCGCCGCGATCGGCACGCAGTATTTCAAACAGAGCTTCATAACCTGGTCGATGCGAAGTCGCGGCAGTGTCCAGCGAATCCAGATCATCGCGAGCACGCCGATGGTGCATTTGCCGATGAAGTTGAAGAACCCGAGCAAGTTGCCGAGGTAGCCGAGTATCGGATGATTCGACTCCTTCAAGCCGAGCACATCGGTAATCGGGATCGGGCCGTTCCAGCCGCCGAAGAAGAGAATGGCGGCGAGTCCGCTGACCGCGATCATCGAGCCGTATTCCGCCATGAAGAAGTAGCTCCAGCGGATGCCCGAGTATTCCGTATGGAACCCGGCGACCAATTCGCTCTCCGCTTCCGCCAAGTCGAACGGGGCGCGATTCACGCTGGCCAAGGCGCAGGTGAAGTAGACCCAGAACGTGATGAACGTGAACGGGTCGTGGAAGATCAGCCAGTTCGTGAAGAAGCCGGCCTGCATGTTGCCGATCTGCACCAAGTCCATCGTGCCGGTGATCAACACCGGAACGACGACGCACAGGCCGAGCGGCACTTCGTAGCTGACGACCTGGGCCGCTTCACGCATCGAACCGAACAACGACCACTTCGAGGCCGACGCATAGCCGCCCAAGATCACGCCGAAGACTTCGATGCCCATCACGGCCAGAATGAAGAAGACGCCGACGTTCACCGGCACGGCGACCCAACCGTCGCTAAACGGCAGAGCCATCAGCGCGGCGAAC
>CAMCTH010000594.1 GCA_945877965.1 Planctomicrobium piriforme
CCTTCGACGCGCTGTACGGCGGGTCGGTCGGCGAACCGATCTGGCCGGCGACCGACGCGATAAAGACGAACGTGCCGCGGCGACGTTCCATCATGCCCGCCGACAAGGCATGGGCGACGTTCGTCATCCCCATGATGTTCACTTCCAACACCCGCGGCCAATCCGTCGGCGACAAGTTTGTGAACGGAAAGCCGAACTTGCCCGAGCCGATCGCCGCGGCATGCGCGACGTGATCGACGGTCCCGAGCGCCGCCTCCGTTTCGGTCAAGGCGGACGCGATCGAGGCCGCTTGCGTGACGTCGACTTCGCAGCCGACGACCTGCGCGCCGGTTTCCGACGCCAACTTTGCGGCGACGTCGCGGACCGTGCGCGCCGCATCCCAGAGCGCGACGCGACATCCTTCGACGGCAAATCCCCGGGCGATCGCGAGTCCGATGCCGCTCGCCCCACCGGTGATCATGGCCGTGCCGTTAGTTAGTTTCAGATCCATGATTTGTGTTGGGTGAGGCAAAGCCCCGCCGCTCGTCTCTGTGGCGATGTTAAGGATAAACGGTGAGGCTGCGCCCCACCCTACCATGCTTTAATACAAACGCTATTCTGCGTGCGGCGGTTTCACTTCCCAACGTTCGCCGAAGAAATCGGCGTCGGCAATGCGACCCGGCCGTACCGTGTTTGGTTTCTCGCGGAGATCGACGACCGCCCAGTCGGGCAACATCGGGACCTGGCGGGCGTTGTTCAGATAGGCATACTCGCGGAACGTGAACGAACTGTTCGTCACGACGTAGCGGTTCGGATTCAGCGGGTTCGGATAGATCAGGATCGGCGCATGATGGGCTGCTTCGAATTTGCGTTCGACCGCGCCGCTGCCGACGATTAGATCGTCGCCGAGATAGCGGATCGGCAACTGGTCGGCGATCTTTTTCCACACGGCGTTCGACTGATCGTCGCCCCAGAGGATCAGATTCGCCCCGGCGATGTCGGCGTCCGAGACGTCGACGTCGTTCTTCACCCGCGCTCGACCGCGAAAATGCCGCCGCCAATGCTCGATCGCGCGTTCGAGTTCCGCGCTGCTCCAGGCGTCGATCGCCTCGTTGCGGCCTTTGCCGGTCGGTCGCACGAAGATGAACGAATCCATGAAGGCATCGTCGATCGGACCTTGCAGCCCGGGCCGCTTAGCGAGCCCCTCGCTCGGCGCGGGACCGAGCTTCCAAACGTCGTCGCGTTTGTGCAGTTGCACGCGGAAGCTCCTATCAGTCCCCGGTCGCGCGGCTTCGAGTTCGTGCCCGTCGACGTCGATCACGACCGGCTCGGTGCCGTCGAAGTACGATTGGCCGGCCGGATAGTCGATCGTCAGGGCCGTCACATTTTCGGTCGAGAGCGACAGGCCGTCTTCAGCTTCGATGAGGACGACGTCGGCGGCCCGCCAATGTTCTTCGAGCCCTTCGACGCGAACGTAGCCGCATTGCGAATACTTCAACGTGTAGGTCGTGAAGCTGACTTGCGGATAGCTCCGATCGCGGCCGATTTTAACGAGGTCCGACACGCGGCGTTCGACGTCGAGGCGCGCGTTCGCCTCGTATCCATGCCCGGTCTTCGGCCCGATGATGTGCGTCATGCTCAGGCCGACTTCGTTGAGCGCTTCGGCCATGATGTCGGCGGCCTGCTTTTGGCGATCGATCTCGCCGCTGTAAGCGACGGTCGGGCAGTGATAGAGATTGACGGCCCAATCGGTCGCGTCGTACATCTGCCAGAGTTTGCGTTCGTACCACGTCGGCTTCAGGTCTTCGCCTTGGAAGCTGCGGAGAAACTCGGGCGTCTCGCTGAAGCCGGCTCCCGGATTGGCGGCGGCCCAGAGGGTCGGATGATGCACGGCCAAGTGCCAGGTGCTGGCTCCCCCCATGCTGAAGCCGCGGACGCTGATGCGGTCCTCGTCGATTGTGTAACGCCGCTTCACGCTTTCGAGCGCCTCGAAGACGTCGGTCTCGCCGGCAAACTTGTTGGCGTTCGAGTAGCGGCCGTACGGATGGAGCACGATGCCGTCGGACGGCGCGAAGGTGCCCGGCTTCTTCCGGCGGTCTTGCAGGAAGTTCACTTCGCTCAGCGTTTCGCCTCGGCCGTGAAACCAGAAGTCCAACCGCCACCGCCACGGCCCGGGGACATAGTTCGGCGGGATGACGAGGCCGTACGGTTGGATCGAGTGATCGATTTTGGAACGATAACCGCGCACGACCAGACCGGTCTGCGTCGTCCACGGCGCGCGGCCCGCGGCAAGATCGACGGCCCGCTGCTTGCCTTCTGCCAGTAGTTCCAGTGCGACTTTGATCTCTTTCGAGTCGAAAAACTCTTGGAATTCATAGGCGGTGCTCACCGCGTCGCCGTAGATCTGCACGTCCGGCAAAAGTTCCTGCACCTTCGGGTCTTTGCTCTTCAGCAGCGGGGCGAGCGCTTTGCCGTACTCGATCAGCGCGTCGTTGAGCGAATCTCGTTCGGTCGGCGTCAGGTCCACGCCGAGCTTGGGGATTCGGCGGACGTTCTCGATTTTGTTGTCAGCCGGACCGTCGGCGAATACGGTCGCGGTGAAGCCGACGGCGAGGAGAAGGAAGAACGTGCGGCGCAGCGTGTGGACCGTCATGATGCATCTCCCGAGGGTGCGAGGCGGGAGCCGCATCGTAAACTCGCGGCGGGCGGTAAACCAGCCCCGCAGCGCGAGCGAGGGTAGGCTTGCGGAACCGCTTACTGACGTGCGCGGCTCGGAATGACTCGCGACTTGGCCGAATCTTACGGCGAGATTACTTTTCGCTCTGGCCGACGCCGGTCGTGTAGGCGCGATACTGATCAGCGTACTTCGCCGGGGGCTCGCTCCGCTTTCCGCCGCGGCCCGAGCCGAACGTGTCGCCGGCGGCGGTCGAGCCCTGTTGCGTGGTCGTGCCGGGACGGAGCCCGAGGCTCTTGAGATTCTCTTGAAACTGCTTGCGGGCCGCGTCGCCGTTGGGGCCCGGCTCTTTTGCATTCTGGCGCATCGAATCCCAGCGGCGCGCGAACTCTTCCAACGCCTCGCGCGACTTGAATCGCTTGAGGAGCTCGGGATCGACCTGGCCTTTGTCCAACTGCTGCTTCAAACGTTCGAGCGTGAGATCGGTCACCTTCTGGGCGTAGTCGAGATTGGCGGGATCGGCCGGCGGGGCCGAGGTGTTGTTGTTGCGCACACCGCGATCGACGTCGCCGGCTTCGCCGTTGGGGACGTTGCCGCCTGACGAGTTTTGATTGCCGGTCTGAGGCGGCGCGCCGTCTTGCTTGCTCGGCAGGCCGCGCTGATTGCCGCCGGCGGCATCGCCCGACGATGGGTTCGCGTTCTGTTGCGGCGGGTTGTTCGAATCGCCCGAGGCGGCTTCGCCCGACTTGCTTGAACCTTCGCCGCCCGGTTGTTCGCCCGGGTTGTTCGACTTCGTGCCGGTGCCGGGCTGCTGCGACGGCTTCCCTTGCGTCGGATCGCCGGAGCGGACTTGGTCGCCCCCTTGGTTCGACGTCGCCGAGTTCCCTTCTTGGCCGGAGACGCCGCCCCCTTGCTCGCCGGCTTGGCTCTGTCCAGCGGCGCCGGTACCGCTCTGTTGCGACTTTTGACCGCCGCCCGATTCGCCGTTCTTCGCCGAGCGATCGCCGCTCTGGCCCCCTTGCGCGTCGGACTCGGTCTTGCTATTGCTCGGCGTCTTGCCCTCTTCTTTCGACGACTCAGGTTGGCCGCCGGCCTCTTGGCCGCCGGTTTGATTTCGCGGCTTCGCGCGCTCTTGTTGATTC
>CAMCTH010000595.1 GCA_945877965.1 Planctomicrobium piriforme
TGATGGAGATTCAGATGAAAAAGCGGAAGCGGCTCTATCCCAAGAAACGGCCGGGTGCCGAGTTGATTATCAAATCGACGATAGAGTGCAGTACTCGATTTGCCGGTTGGCTGGCACCGGGGTCACTCGTCTTAGCAGTCCGTTGATCGTACGCGTTGCAGCAAACACACCTTGGCGCGGGTAGTAAGTTGAAGACGTGTCGCAGCGAGACGCGTTTTCAGCGAGGCGAGTATGTCGAGGGGTTTGGCGGCGGAGAAGTGGCGGCGACGACTTGCGGAGCAGGATCGTAGCGGGCAGTCGATCAAGACGTTTTGCGAGCAGCACGGCCTGGCCCATGCCTCGTTCTATTATTGGAAGCGGAGATTACGCAACGAAGCGACGAGCTTCTTGCCGGTCGGCGTCGTCGCTTCGCCGGCGACGATCGCGATCGAGGGGCCGGACGGCTGGACGCTGCGGGTGCCGTGTGAAGAACAGGCGTTGCGGCTGGTGCTGCGAATCTTGGGCGAACGCCGATGTTGAGCCTGACGCTACCGGTCGAGATCTTTCTTTGTTTAGAGCCGACCGATCTGCGGTGCGGCTTCGATCGGCTGACGCAGCGGGCGGCGGAGCACGCCCGCCGGAACGTCCGCAACGGCGGGCTGTACGTGTTCCTCAATCGGCGTCGTGATCGTTTGAAGTTGCTCTATTGGGATACGGACGGCCTGGCACTCTGGTACAAGAGGCTGGAATCCGGAACCTACCAACTGCCGGTCGTTGCGAAAGAGGCGCAGAGCACGACGCTCGCTCCCGACGAGTTGGCGTTGATCCTCTCGGGCATCGACCTGACGAGCGTCCGACGTCGTAAGCGATTCTCGCCGACGGCCGAAAAATAATTCTTGCGGCTTGGGCGTCGTAGGGTTGATGAGCCAGGACGCCGCTTCTTTACCGCCCGACGTCGAGACATTGCAGAGACTGGTCGTCGAACTCTCGACGACCGTCACGACGCAGCAGCGTCAACTCGATCAACTGCAACATTACCTTGCGCAGTTATTGAAGGCCCGCTTCGGGCCGCGCAGCGAACGGGTCGATCCGCAGCAGTTGGCGTTGTTCGCCGAGCCGAGCGTCGCAACTCCGCCGCCTGCACCGCCGGTTGAAACGCCCGTGGCGTCCTACGTACGTCGGGGCGGCGGTCGCCATGCCTTGCCTGACCATCTGCCGCGAGAGCGAATCGAACATGATCTCGCAGACCATGAGAAGTCGTGCCCCGGCTGCGGTCACAAGCGTGAACGGATCGGTTGCGAGACCAGCGAACAGCTGGAGTTCGTCCCGGCCGTTTTAAAAGTCCTGGAACACGTCCGCTGGAAGTACGCCTGCCGCAGTTGCCAGGAGCACGTGGCGACGGCTCCGCCGCCGCCGAAGCCGCTGGAACGAGGTTTACCGGGACCGGGCCTGTTGGCGGCGATCGTCGTCGGCAAGTTCTCGGATCACTTGCCGCTCTATCGCCTGGAAGACGTCTTCGCCCGCAGCGGCGTGGAACTGGGCCGCTCGACGCTCTGTCGTTGGGCCCGGCATACGGCCGAGTTATTGGAGCCCCTGTATCGTCGCCTGAGTGAGCGCGTGCGGGCCTCGCACGTCGTGCACACCGACGACACGCCGGTGCAGGTGCTCGATCCGGCGCTTCCCAAGACACGCACCGGCCGGTTCTGGGTCTACGTCGGCGACCAGCGGAATCCGTACGCCGTTTACGACTACACCGCGAGTCGCAAACGCGACGGACCGGCGCTCTTCTTGAAAGACTATCGCGGCTATCTCCAAGCCGACGCCTTCGCCGGGTACGACGGGATCTATGCGGCGGGCTTCGTGAAGCAAGTGCTCTGTTGGGCCCATGCGCGGCGGAAGTTCTACGAAGCCAAAGAGACGCAGCCGAGCGAGGCGCATGCCGCCTTGGCCTACGTTGCGCGACTGTACGACGTCGAACGCGAAGCGAAGCCGCTTGCGCCCGACGAACGGTTGCGGCTGCGCCGCGAGCGCTCGTTGACGCTGCTCGACGAGTTCCACACCTGGCTGACCGGGCTCCGCGCCGACGTTCTCCCCAAGAGTCCGTTGGGCCAAGCAATCGGTTACGTGCTGCCGCGTTGGGACGGGCTGGTGCGGTACTGCGAGGATCCGGCCCTAGCGATCGACAACAATCTCTCCGAGCGAACGCTGCGGCCTTGCGCGATCGGCCGACGAAACTGGACGTTCTTGGGCAACGATCGGGGCGGACGCACCGCCGCCGTGTTGTTCAGCTTCACGGCAAGCTGCAAAGCCAACTCGGTCGAGCCCTGGGGCTACCTTCGCGACGTCGTACTCAGACTGGCCGCTTCGCGGCCCAACTCCTCACCGGAACTCGATGAACTGCTCCCCGACGCTTGGCTGCGCACGCACCCGGAAGCTCGCCGAGAATACGCCCGCTGAGCTGAAATGCTACCTGCGGATGCTGCAACGCGTAGGCCTTGTCGCCTAACTCCAGAGGAACGCGGGCATCCCGATTGTCACGAACAGATTGAGCAGTTTGCAGCGTAGGGCGACTTCGGTTTGTTGGTTTTCGAGCGTTCGGTTCTTGAGCGAACCGCCGAAGCAGGACTTCAAGCGGTGCATGGCGGTCTCGGCGAGACTGCGGCGATGATAACCGATCGACTGCTTCCAGGCCTTCCGGCCGTCGCGGCGAATTTGCCGGATGCACTCGTCGCGCGGCAGCGGATCGGCGGAGTCGTTACCGTGCTGCTTGATCCGGGCGTTCTTGCGCGGCGGAATGATCGCGTCCACGCCTCGTTCCTCCAGGCCCTCGTACACTTTCCACTGGTCGTAGGCGCCGTCGCCGTACAAGGTCTGCACCTCGCAGCCGACTTGCTCCAGCAGGGGTTCGACTTGGTTCGCATCGTGTACGCCGTTGTCCGTCAACACCTGGGCGACGATCTCGTGCGTCTGGGGGTTCACCGCCAAGTGCAACTTCCGCCACGTGCGACGTTTGCCGACGCCGTGTTGCCGGACCTTCCACTCGCCTTCGCCGTAGACCTTCAGGCCGGTACTGTCTACTACCACGTCGATCGGGCCGGTCGCGGCCTGGTCGCTCGGCGGCGAGACTTTCGTCTTACCGGCCCGTTTGGCCAGGGACGTGAAGTCGGGGACGGCGACGTCCGCCTGCAACAGTCGAACCAGCGTTCGACCGAGACCTTCGGTCTGCCGATAAGGAAGCCGGAACAACTCTCGCAACATCAACAACGACTCGATCGCCAAGTCGCTATAGACGAACGGACGTCCCACCTTGCGTTCGGCGTTCTCGTGCTTCCAAGCGGCGATCACCGCTTCGTCGAACCAGAACGTGACGTCGCCGCGACGCACCAGTGACTCGTTATACTTCGACCAATTCGTAATTCGGTACGTCGTCTTCGCTGCGCTCGCCGTCATCGCCATCGGTTCGCTCCGTCAGGAAAGGTTCGTGGACTCCGTCCAGGAACTCCCTACGCGGAAAAACTGCCAATTGTTCGACAAGGCCTCTCCGACCCCAAAAGCCGCAAGCCGCGGATTCGACGAACTCCGCTTTGCCGAGCGGTCCTTCAACTTCGATTTCACGATGCCGAGCCGACCCCAGGTTTTCGGCTGCCGGCGAACGTTAAGCTGATACGTCCGGCCGAAGCGCACCAAATACGGAAGTTCGTCAACGAACACGTCACCGGCGTGCAAACCTTCGTCGTACATTGCGAGCAGGGGATGTCTCGCAGTCCGGCGGTGGCGGCGGCCGTGTGTCGTCTCTTAGGTGAGGACGATTCAC
>CAMCTH010000596.1 GCA_945877965.1 Planctomicrobium piriforme
CGGTCGTGACGATCGAGGTCCCGTCGCCGCTGCACTTGGGGCAAGAGTTTTTCCGCTGGGAGATCGCAACGGCGGTCGCCGGGGCACTGCTCGGCATCAATCCGTTCGATCAACCCGACGTCGAAAGCGCCAAGATCGTCGCCCGCTCGTTGATGGCGGAGTACGAAAAGACCGGCAAATTACCGGAGGAAGAGCCGCTGACCGTCGACGGCTCCATCAAGCTCTTCACCGATGCGAAGAACGCCGAGGCACTTCGTTCCGCCAGCGGCGGAGCGAAAGATGCCGCGTCGCTTATCAAAGCACACTTGGAACGCATCGTCGCCGGCGACTACTTCGCGATCAACGCCTACGTCGAGATGAATGCCGTGCACGACGCCGAGCTGCAACGCCTGCGGCTTGCCGTTCGCAAAGCGAAAAAGTCGGCGACGACGGTCGGTTACGGCCCGCGGTTCTTGCATTCGACCGGGCAACTACACAAAGGTGGACCGAACAACGGCGTCTTCCTGCAGATCACGTCGGACGACGCCGTCGCCGCGGCGGTGCCGGGACAGAAGTACGACTTCGGCATCTTAAAGAGTGCCCAGGCGCAAGGTGACTTCGCAGTGCTCGCCGAGCGCGGTCGGCGAATCCTTCGCGTCCATCTCGGGGCCGACGTTCGCACCGGCTTGGCGAAGTTGCGCGAGATCGTCATCGCGGCGCTGTCCTAACTCCGATACCTCTGACCTGCAGCACCGCCCGCATGACCATCTTCGAACGCGCCTTAGAATTCGTAACCGACGGCATGACGCTCGGCCTCGGCACCGGCCGGGCCGCCGAGCGGTTTTTGGAATTGCTCGGATCGCGCATTCGCGACGGGTTGCGCGTGCGCGGCGTCGCGACGTCGCAGGCCTCCGCTGCATTGGCGGCACATTTCGGAATTCCGCTCGTCACGTTGGAGGAAGGACTGCCGCTCGATCTGACGGTCGACGGGGCCGACGAAGTCGACCCGCAATTGAACGTCATCAAGGGCTACGGCCGAGCATTGGTGCGGGAAAAAATCGTCGCGGCGGCATCGAAGCGGTTGGTGCTGCTCGTCGGCGCGGAGAAGCTTGTGCCGACCATCGGCTCGCGCGGCAAACTTCCGGTCGAAGTCGTGCCGTTTGCAAGTCCGTTCTGTCTGCAGGAATTCAAACGGCTCGGCATCCCCGGCGTGCTGTACACCGTCGACGGTCGCGTCCATCTGTCTGATAACGGCAATCACATTATCGACTGCCAGATCGGACCGACCGCCGACCCGGCCGCCCTTGAACTCGCGATCCACCGCGTGCCGGGGGTTGTCGACACCGGTCTGTTCTTGAATCGGGCCGACACGGTCCTGGTCGGGGCGGCGGAGACGTTTGAGTTGCAACAAGAACTGCATCGGCCCACCGCCGCCAACTAGGAGCACCCAGCATGAGCGGCGAACTGAGAATCTTTGCCGACGAGAAGGAACTGTTCGCCGGCGCGGCGGCAACGTTCGTCGATGCGGCACGCGCGGTACTCGCCGTCCGTCCGCAATTCAGCGTCGCCCTGGCCGGCGGCTCCACGCCGCGCGGTCTCTTTGAGTTACTGGCGTCACCGGCTTACCGCGACGCGATCGATTGGAAAAAGGTCGTCTGGTTCTGGGGCGATGAGCGCAACGTCGGCGCGGAACATCCCGATTCGAACTATCGCATGGCGACGGAGGCGCTGCTGTCGCACGTCGCCGTCGATCCGGCCCGCGTTCACCGACTGTGCGGCGAGACGGAACCGTTGGCGAAGGCCGCCGAGGACTATCAACAGACCCTGGCAAAGGCGTTCGGCGTCGCCGCCGACGGCCCGCCGCCGAGTCTTGATCTGGTGCTACTCGGCATGGGGAGCGACGGCCATACCGCTTCGCTCTTCCCCTTCACGGCCGCCCTTGATGAAAAGGCCCGCTGGGTCGTGGCCAACGAAGTGCCGCAACTCAGCACTCGCCGGCTGACGCTGACCTACCCGGTGCTGAAGGCCGCCGGCTGCGTGCTGTTCCTGGTGACCGGGGCCGGCAAAGCCAAAGTCCTTCGGGAAGTCCGGCAAGGTCCGCACGACCCGCGTAGACTGCCGAGCCAGGCGGTTGATCCGCAGGGGGGCCGATTATTATGGTTCGTCGATCGGGCCGCTGCGAGTCAGCTAGAATAGAGTGTTCGTGCATCGCGTCGCGACAGGTCGTTTCGCCGCACACAACTTTGCCGTTCCACGGATCGTCTTTTCATGAGCGACTCGCCGATCAAGATCGCCCCTTCGATTCTCGCTGCCGACTTCGCGCGGCTCGGCGAACAGGTAGCGGTGGTAGAAAAGCTGGCGGAGAAGTTCGGCATCGATCGACTGCACGTCGACGTGATGGACGGTCACTTTGTGCCGAACATCAGCTTCGGCGTGCCGATCATCAAGTCGCTCCGCAAAGTGACGAAGCTGCCGCTCGAAACACATCTGATGATCGACGCTCCGGATCGTTATCTCGAAGCGTTCGTCGAGGCGGGGTCAACGAGCCTGCTCGTGCATGTTGAAGGGGCCCATCATCTGCATCGGACGATCGAGCGGATCAAGCAGCTCGGCGTTAAGGCGGGCGTCGTGCTCAATCCCGCCACGCCGCTGTCGACGATCGAAGAGATTCTTCCCGACGTCGATATCGTGCTGGCGATGACGGTCAATCCCGGCTTCGGCGGCCAGGCGTTCATTCGTTCGACGCTGCCGAAGATCGAGCGCCTACGGCTCATGATTCATGAGTTGAACTACGGCTGCGAACTCGAAGTCGACGGCGGCGTCGATGTCGCTACGGCGCCGCTCTGCGTCAGCGCCGGCGCGAACGTCCTCGTCGCCGGATCGGCCGTGTTCGGTTCGCCCGACGGTATCGAAGGGGCTCTGGCACGCATGCATGCCGCAGCATCGACGGAAGCCTGAGGTTCGTCGAAGTCGATTTATCCGACTTCATTTTTGCGACAGCGCCGGAATTCCAACTTCGTTCGAGGCGTGGCGTCTTCTCAGCTTGCCGCTCGTTGGTGTTGTTTCTGCCTCGTTCGGGGCATTAGCCGCCTCATCACAAACAAGAAAAACCGGTTGACTCCCTAGTTCTAGGGAATTGCTCACGGCCGGAGATTAAGGAAGGTTAACGACAGCCGAAACAAAACATATTTATTCACAACAGCACGCGAGCCGTTCATGAAGCCCGCTTCGCCGTTTTTTGAACCCCACTTCGAGGCTCGAAGACTGTGGACCGCTGCCCTCCGCTCGAATAAATATCCGCCGTCACGCGTCTTCCTGACGTTGATCATGCCGACGGGGGAAGCTCGCTACTGCTGCATGGGCGTGGCGTGTGAATTGTTCCGCGAGCGCTATCCCGAATTGCTGCAAGCTTCGACGGCCGTTCTCTGTGCGAGCGGCTACACCTGCCGCGAGTTCGCCGACAACTTCGAACTCAATCAGCGATTCTTTTTGCCCGAGATGGTGCGGCGCTGGCTAGGCCTGGCCGACCGCGCCGGTACGTTTCGCCAAGGGCATGAGCATCTCGGCTACGTCAGCCTTGCGGAAATGGGAGACGACGGCCGGCCGTTCCACGAACTGGCCGATCTGATCGACGCCGACGCCGTGCGCCTCGCCGATCGGGCGAACGACGCACTGCTGCCGCGGCTCCCGTTTCAGTTCCGCCGCTCGACGTGGGGCGGACTTACTCGACCCCACGAATGCTAAAGTCGTAAAGGGACGCGATCTCGGCCGCCGACTTGCTGCGGAAGTTCGTGAATCGCTGATAGAGCCCAGC
>CAMCTH010000597.1 GCA_945877965.1 Planctomicrobium piriforme
TCGGCGAGGCGCGACGGTTCGTCGGTCGGCAACGGTCGGCCGAACTCGTCGCTGCGGCGGGCAAGATACCGCAGGCCGTCGACCGCCGCCTGATGCACGATCGGGTCGGCATCGCGGAGCGCTTCGATCAAGATCGGCACGTGATCGAGATCGCCGGTTCGCCCCATGGCCGTCAGGGCCGCCGCTTGGGCCGTGGCGGAGTCTCCCTTCGCCAAGGCGATCAACTGCTGCTTGAGCTTGCTCGGCGGCGGGGCGTCAGCCTGCGGGCCGCGGCGCTCGACATCGCTGATCGACGCGAGAAAGGCCGGGTCTTGTAGCTTTTTCGTGAGCGAAAGTAGGTCGTCGTTCGGCGACGTCGTCCCGATCGAGGCGGGGCGCGTGCCGGTTGCGGTCGCTGCGGGGGCCGCCCCGATCGGCAGTCCGCGCCCGCCGACGAGCGTGCCTGCCCCGATCAGATCGACCTTTTGAATGGCAGCCCTCGTCGTGCGCAGCAGGAACAGCGCGGCGAAGGAGGTTGCGGCGACGGGCCCTTCGGGGGTCGTCCAACTGCCGTCGGGGCGCTGCGATTTCAGGAGATAGTCGGTCCCTTGATCGTACCAACCGGCGTTGCTCGGCGTGCCGAGGGCGGCGTCGCGGAAGCTGTGGTATCGCTCGATCGTGTAGAGGTGATAACAAGGGAACGACGCGAAGATCGGCTCCTTCGTTTCTTGATCCCAGCGATTGCCGCCGTCGAGCGCGGATCGATAGCGCCCGACGTCGAACGGCGGCGCGGGGGCCGGCTTCTTTACTTCCACGCGCTTGAGGAGTTTGGAAATGCTCGGGTCGTCGCGCTGAAACTTCCAGACGCCGAAGCGTTCGCCGCCGAGATACAACGTCGCCAACGCGGCCTCGGTCATACTGCGACGGATTTCCGACTGCGGGACCAAACTCGTGCCGCCGGAGAGCGTCCCTTGATAGCCCCAGCCGCCGCCGGGGTCCTGCGTTCGCAGCAGCCAGACTACGGCCCGAGACCAGACGTTCGGCTCAATCGTGACGCCGTTTTGCGCCGCGATCCATAGGCCGTAAACGGCGTATTGCGTCATCGACGTGTCCCCCTGCTCGCGGCCGGGATAGCCCCAGCTACCGTTCGCCTTCTGGCGATCGAGCAAGAGTTGAATGAGTCGGCGGAGTTCTTCGCCGTGCCGCTCGGCATCGAGTTCGGCCAGGAAAGCCACGGCGATGCCCAGGCTGTAAATGCGAGTCTCTTCGGCGACGCCGACCCCGTCGAGGTCGAGCTTCGCCGCCGCCACGGCCTTCGCGACGATGGGATGTTCCGGGCGGCCGAGATAGACCATCACGCGAGCCGCCAACGCCTTTGCACCGAGCCGCTGGTCGTCGGCTTTCTCCAAGAACGTCGCGGCGCGAGCGATCGACTGCCGGACCTCGGGGCTGTCGGGCGTGTAAGCCCGGACGGATGCCGCATTGAGCAGACCGACGGCGACGGCCGCGAGCAACAGGCGGGCGACATATCGAGCGAAAGGACGGCGCATGCCGAGGGGGCCCGATCGAGAACGGGTGCGAAAGGATAGCGCGATGCTAGACCTCGGCGGCGAAGACGTCAAATACCTGCGGGTCGCCGCGGTGCCGACGGCGCTGGATTGGGGAGTTGCGGCGGAAAGCGTTAGCCCGGGCCGGGTTTGAGCGTCGATTGACAAGTCGCGGCGAGCCACTTACCATGCGACATTCGCGTCTGCGAGCAGGCCTTCGGGCAGGCGAGTGGGCGGGTCGGTCAGATAGCTCAGTTGGTAGAGCAATGGACTGAAAATCCATGTGTCGCCGGTTCAACCCCGGCTCTGACCACTCTAAGCCCTTGCTGCACAAAGAGTTGCAGCAAGGACTTTTTACTGTAAAAAGTTACTGTAATTTTTACTGTAAATCGGTACGGCAAAAGGTACGGTCAAAGCAACGCCGACCACCTTCAATTCTCTGAGCCGGTCCCGCCCGACGTGTTTGGAGTTCGTCCAGGTGCCCCGCTCGAATTCTGGGGCGACTTTGGGCCCTTGGCCCTCAAAGCCGTTCGGCAGCAGATGGTTGAACACGGCTTGTGTCGGCGCCATATCAACCAACGCGTCAACCGCGTTCGGCGTATTTTTAAATGGGGAGTGGAGAACGAACTGGTGCCTCCCCAGATTCTTCATGGACTGCAGGCCGTCGCACCACTGAAGCGAGGACGAACGACCGCGCCGGAGTCGAAGCCGGTACTCCCCGTCCCCGATGCAGACGTCGATGCCGTGTTGCCCCACGTGTCTCGGCAAGTCGCCGCGATGATCGAGTTACAGCGACTTTCCGGCATGCGGCCCGGCGAGGTGGTGTTAATGCGGCCAAGCGATATCGATCGTTCCAACCCCGTTTGGATTTATCGACCGCTGAAACATAAAACCGCCTATCAGGGGCACGTTCGGGAAATCTACTTGGGGCAAAAAGCGCAGCTGATTTTGCAGCCTTGGTTAGACCGGGAGCCGGCAGCCTATTGCTTCAGTCCCCGCGAGGCGGAGGCCGAGAGAAATCGGCAGCGGCGGTTGAATCGGAGATCCCCGATGACGCCCAGCCAATCACGTCGGAAGTCAAAAGCGCAGCCCAAAAATGCCAAACGGGAACGATACGATCGCGACTCGTATCGCAGCGCCATCGAATATGCCATCGCAAAAGTCGGGGTCGCGCATTGGCATCCGCATCAGTTGCGGCATAACTGTGCCACGCGTATTCGGCGGGATTTTGGCTTAGACGCCGCCCAGGTCATCTTGGGTCACAAATCCGCCGCGATCACCGAAGTTTACGCCGAGCTCGATCGTACCAAGGCGATCGGCGTGGTCTCTCAAGTTGGCTAAGCAATCGAAAATGTGAGCTAGTTGCCGAATGGTTATTAGCGAGGGAGAATTAACGCGAGATGTTTTGACAGTGGCGAGGCCTTGGCGGAAGGGGATGCGGAATGGCCAAAAAAGTCGGTCGTCGATCCCGGTCGACGTCAGTTAAGTGCACCAAAACCGAATTCGGTTTGTATGCCTTGGGTGTGCGCAGTACTCAGGCAAAGAAGCTGCTCAGTGTGCGCGAATCGCCCAACTCGATTCACGAGGGACTGGCGCGTTTGGAGTCAGCCATCGGACGGGCCGAATTGCCGGCCAACCTCTGCGCTGACTTAAGACAAATCATTTTAAAGGCTCTGAATAAAATCGAGGCGTTTGAGGGCGATGGGGATGATTACTTCTTTGATCCGCTTGCCGAGCGTAGCATGCGTCGCCTTGAACAGTACGACGAACGGATAAGCAGCTGGATTGGTTCCTTATCGGGCAGTATGGCGGTAAAGGGCCATTGGTACCAAACGGGCTGCTGCGTCGCGGCAGGGAGTAGCACTGACGTCTCGTCACTCAAAAAACAGTCCAAGTCCGGCTGGGAATGGGATGACGAGAAAAAACTGACCAAGTTGTTAGCGATCGTCGCTGTGCCTCGCGACGTAGTATTTCCCGCAACCGCATCCGACGCGGAATGGCTACCACGATTGCCTTTTTGCTTTCGCGAGTGGCCGCGAATCGAGCATGGTCTTGAGATTCTCGCTAACGCCGCGGAATCGTCTGCGCCGTCGCTCGAAGAGCGATTGAGCGAAGCGCAGAAGGAGCTGGTACGGACGATTAGTGAAGCCGGTGGAGTGCGAATGACAACGCCGCAAGTTCTTGCTGCGTTAGGTCGAAAGGGAGTCGCCCCGAGTGACGGAATGACGAAGCAGAATCTCGCGATGCTTGTAAAGATGGGAA
>CAMCTH010000598.1 GCA_945877965.1 Planctomicrobium piriforme
ATGACGCGGGCCGACTCCAAATCTTTTTGGTGTGATCGCGGCAGCAGATCGAGATCGAAAAAGGCGACTTCGTCGGTGCACGTGTTGTGCTGCCCGCCCAGGAAGTACGTGTCGGTCGGAATCTCAAGGCCCCGTTGAGCCAGCAAAGCACGAGCCCGCGGGTCGTTCAGCATCGCGGCCAAAGCGCGCGCGTTCGGACCGCCGGCCGCGCCGGAGCACGCCCCGCAATCGTAGGCCGCCTTGTGCGGATTGTTCAGACAGTACGAGCCATGCCCCAGGAACATCACCAATCGTGCGAAGCCGGTCGTCAGGCCGATGTCGCGGAGCACGCGTTCACCGAAGTCGGCCATCTCCTTGACGGTGAAACCGACGCCGTCGTCGTCGGCCGACGGCTTCTCCGTGGTTCGCTCCATCCGCAACCGCGTGACTTGCGGAGCCGACACGAGCGTGCTCGCCCGACGTCGGATCGCCGCGGTCAAGCGCGGAAACAACACCCGCGCGACGAGTGGAATCGAAGCGAACACGCCGACGCCCGCCGTGAGCAGCGCCCCGCGCGCGGCGCTGCGACTGCCGATGTGAACCTGATGCGAGGCGGTGCCGATCGCCTTTCGCGTCTTGGCACGGCGGCGGTTTTCTTCTTCCAACGAGAAGACGACCTCTTCGACCAGCCAATGTTGGGGCTTCACCACGATCGGACAGAGCGTGGAGTAGTGCGCATCGGCGACGCCGCGGAAATAAATCGGGACGCAATAGAATCCCGGCGCCGCAAACGTCTCGACCTGCGGACAGACCTCTTCCAGATGCCGGCGGAACGACTCTTCGCGCGCGTCGATGCAGAACGCCGCCTGGAACTTAGGGGCCTCGACCCGCTTGGCCGGCTTGTCGCAATGAATCGTGAAGGCGTCGAGCGTCTGCTCGCGAAAGCGGCGCTCAAACGCCTGATGCATAATCCGCCGACGTTCGACCGCACAGAACGATTCGACCTCTTCGACCAGCAAGGACCAGCGAAGCTTCGTCAGTTCATACAGCGTCTCCGGCGTCCAGCCGACGAACTCGGCCGTTTGGAACAACAGGAACGCCCGCTCCTCGACGCCGACCGCCGGTTGAGCCTGAATCTTCTCCAGCGCGGCGGCGCGAAGTTCGTCGAGTGGGCCCGTAAAACCGATCGTCGTCCGCGCCGCTTCCCGCAACGCGACGCGTTCCAACAGCAAGCGCACGGCAATGAATTCGACCGTCGTCCCGATCGGTGCCGCAAAGGGGACGCGGTCGGGACGGACTTCCATCTGGTGCAACAGCCCCGCCCAACCGCGCAACGTCAGAACCGTCGCGGCGACGTAATCGTCCCACTCGTGCGGAGTCACGCCGAGTTGTTCGAGCGACTCGAGCACCAAATCCAACGGCCCGAGCCCCTGGCTTTCGACCCGCGCGATCTCTTCCGCCAAGCCGTTGAGCCGATGATCGGGTCCGCTGCCGGCCTTGCCGTAGAGTGCACAAAACGCGCGAAAGAAACCGGCTTCGCGATGCGGCATCTCCCAAGCGGCAAAGCCTTGATCCGTGAACGCGGCGCAATAGCGAATCAACACCTCGTTAACCGCGATGTCGACGTCTTCGCCCGTCGCTTCGAGCAGCAGGTCGCGATGTCGCATCGGCAACTCGTCGGTCCGCACGCGCGGCTCAACGCCGTGCACCCCTTCGCGACAGATCCGCCAGAGCATCTGCAGCGCGAACGATTCCCACTTCTCGTCGCTCCAGGTCTCGATCGAGCTTTCGTCGTACCTCTTAAGCAGATCGGCGGCGATGGCGTGGGGGTCGTGATGCGGCGTCGGCTTCTTGCCGCGCCCGGACCGAACGTCGCGCATCACCCAATGCCGGGTTGCACGTACGAACTGCTCACGCTGCGCCGGTTCGATCGAGGCGCAAAGCCGAGTCAACGCATCGGTCTCGACGACGTACCAGCGCAGCTCTTCCGCCGGACCGTGCTTCAGCGGGTGCCGGAGCATCGCCAACCGGAGGTCGTAGCGCGTCGTCGTGCCGACGAGTTCTTCATCGGCCCGAGGACCGAGATCTTCCCGCAACATCGCCTCGATGTCGGCCAGACGAATTCGCCCCTGCTCGAGCTTCTCGCGATAAAAGTCCTCGGTCATGTACGGCTGACAGCCGAACAGCCGGGCCCCGCGACGCAGACCTTCCTCGAACGGCAGGTCTTCCAACGCCTGGAGTGTATTGAGAAAAACGAACGCAGTGATCGGGCCTTGGGCCGGCAGCAATGCGCCGACCTGCTCGATCACCTTGGTCAGTCGGTCCAGGCGCCGCGTTCGTTCGTCGTCATGCCCCGTCGGCGAGCCGGGAAGTTGCGCGGAAGAAAAAACGTCGGACGAAGGCGATTTAGTAGAAATGGCGCCGCCTCACTGAGCCTCAGTCGGACGACGAAATGCGTCGTCGCCTCTCCTACAGTTTTACGTCGGCTTCGTCACTCCGACCAACATGGAAGTCATTACAAGTTGTTTATCTCATCGTGTTTACGTTGTTTGCATGTGATCTCGAACGTGGTTTTCCGACCTTCGCAATGATGCACGAATGCGTCAGCGAGAATCCTCGAAATTCGCCCCCCTCTGGTCGTCATCCCTATAATGGGCAGCGACGGCGGACATTTCGCGACGAGCAGGCGCAGGAGCAAATCATGGTCTTGGCATTTTTGACTGCGATCGGACTGCTCTATGCGGGCTTGGCACTTTGGTGCAGCTTTCAACCGCGCGTAACGTCGCAAACCGTCGGCTTCGAGTTGGTCCCCGGCAGCGGACAGTCGGAGTTCCTCACTGTTTATGGGGGACTCGAACTCGGGCTGGCCCTGATTTTTCTCTGGCCGTGGGTTCGCCCGCAGTCGACCGAGTTCGCCCTGACGAGTTGCCTGCTCGTCCATGCCTGCCTCGTGCTCTTTCGCACAGCGAGCTTTCTCACCTACAGCGGCATCTCGACGTCGACCTACAAACTGGCGGCCGGTGAATGGGTGATCTTTGTGGCGTCGGCGATCCTGATGTGGCGACGTTAACGATCGTTAACTGCGGCTGATCCTAAGCCGCTTCGTCGTCGCGCGGCGACGTCTGCTTCCAAGCGGCCGCCTCTTCGCCGTCGAGTCGCAAGGTCAAGCACTTCGCGCTGCCGCCGGCTTTCACGAACTCGTCGAGCGGCGTCTCGCGCGGGTCGTAGCCTCGGTCGCGCAACGATTGATGCAAGTGCGGGCAGCCGGTGTTCGTCAGCACCGTTCGGCCGATGACGACGGCGTTGCACGCAAAGCGTCGAGCCTCGTCGCGCTCCACGGCGATCAACTCCGGCACCAACTCCTGCAGCACGCGACGACCGTAATCGTCGAACGCCGCCGGGTAGTAGATCGCCGCTCCCGCCCGCAACGGACAGAAGCAAGTATCGAGGTGGTAGTGATAGTCGTCGGTTAGTTCGAGCGGGATCACGCGGACGCCGAGCATCTCGCCGACCATCTGATGCCCGCGGGCATGACTCCGAATCCGATAGCCGGCAAACAACGTGTCGCCGCAAAAGAGTGCGTCCCCCGCCCCTTCGAAGTAAATGTCGTCCGGCAGCTTGCGAACGTGGAATCCCGCGGCCTTCAGCCACGCGGCATCGTACGGTTCTTCCCCTTGTCGTTCCCAATGCCGAAACCGCGAGAGGACCGCCGTCCGGCGATAAATCAACGCCGCATTGGCGGTGAAGACCAAGTCCGGCAGCTTCTCAACCGGCTCCAACGTCGACACCT